>DUJX01000143.1 GCA_013329575.1 Halobacteria archaeon
GCGTCTTATCTTCACCGCCCAATACCACATCTGCCCCATTTTTTTTGAGATATTCTATCACGTTCTTAACCCTCTCATCGCTCCTATAGAATAGATTCACTTCTAACGGAGCATTTATCGTATTGCTTAGTTCTATAAGTTCTCTGGGTACGATAACAGCCGTGTTTCCATTGACTGAGATAACAGGATTTTTTGATAAGAGTAACTCTGCTACAGACGCCTCTATAGATGGCATTGAACGACTAGATAAGGTTCTATTCATCAATATATCAAATATCTCGCCTCTACCCTCGGATAAAAGACCATTTACGCTCGTAATTCCCTGTTTTACCCCATATATGATCTTCTCTCGTGTGTTTCTCGTATCTTTAGGATATGAGATATGTATCATCTTTAACGGATCCTACTTGAATAGTCTATGCTTTAATTTTATTATTCTATCCTTACACCAGTGGGTGATATCTTGCATTCCAACCGAGTATAATCTTTAAAATAGTCATATATCACGGATTTTGGCGTTTGAGATATTGTACCTATATCATTCTCTGGTGGGTATAATGATATAAGACAACCACCACCACCCGATCCGGTAAGTTTTGCGCCTAATGCACCATATTTTAATGATTCATAAAAAAGACGAGACAATTCTGGCGTGGATACACCCAATGATTCCAACAACCCTTGGTTTATACTCATCAAGCTTCCTAATGATTGTAAATCTTCAAGTCCAGCCGATCTTTTTAATAATTCTCCTTTTTTTAAATCATTAATGGTATTTACAGCCTCTTCTGTTATTGCTCCAATAGCATCAAAGATTTTGTTTATCGCATGAGGAAACCTTGTTTTTAATTCAGCAACTCTTTTAACCATCTCTTTTGTAGACGAATTTTTGCCTGAATGTATTATCAAAAAACTCAGATCGATCAGACCATCGGTTACCATCTTCTCAAATCGACCATCTTTATAATAGATAATACCTCCATATGTGGATACGAACGGGTCTATCCCAGACGCAAAACCCTGAACGTTACGCTCAACCTTCCATCCCATCTTTGCTATCTCTTCGTTAGCCAAATCCAGCCCTAAAAGAGAGGATAACGATCTTATCAAAGCAACACTCAAGGCTCCAGAACTACCAAGACCGCTACTTATGGGCAACTCGCTCTTTATCTTGACGTCTATCTTACAATCCTTGAACTCAGTCTCTCCTATCTCTTCCGCTTTTTTTAGCACGAGATTAACCGACTCTTTTATATATTGATTGTCTCCGAAAACCTTCGGTTCTTCATCAAAAATTTTTGATTTGTGAGCCTCGAATCTTTGATTTGAGACACTCCCGTCCAATCCTATGCTGGACGGCAAGAAAACAAAGTGTTCTTCAATCCTGTCCTCCATGATGGAGGACTTCGATAAATCGCAGTGTAGCCGTAGACCACATGGGAGTGAAGAACGTCTGTTTTCTGCAAAATCAGTCTCTACATAGACGCGCTTATCTATAGCCATTGCTATAGCAGGCCTACTATATACTACGGCATGTTCTCCAAACAAGATAACCTTTCCCGGTGCAGATACCAATACCATATAAATAGACGAAAAAAGATATACGATAGCCCGGGACGGATTCGAACCGTCGTCGGAAGGTCCAGAGCCTCCCATGATTGACCAGCTACACTACCGGGCTATTTACCAGCTATTGCAATTTATTATGTAATATCACAACTTATGTGCAATCTCTGCCCCTTCACTTATAGCATCCAACGCCTTTCTCGGTTTTAAAGCATCTCCTATTAGATAAATCTCACCGGGTCTATCCTTCATCCCAGATAGAGCGTTGTATAGTTCTTTGTTAGATGCTGTACCGACAGCCAGTACGACTGTATCTCCTTTAATATTAATAGTTTTGCCTACTCGCTCGGCTACCACACCATCATCTTTTATTGCTATTACTCGCGCTTTTGTTATCGTCTCGATATTATTCTCCTTTAATTTGTCTTTTATGATCCATCGGGTGGTTCTTCCAATATCGTTTCCAATTTTGTCGAGCATCTCTACAATAGTAACATCTTTTCCTTTGGATCTTAAAAATAATGCAACATCACAACCTACACCGCCTCCACCAACAACTATCGCCTTTTTACCATTCATCTCTTTGCCCTTGAGCAGATCAAACGCAGTACACACATTTTTATTCTTAACACCTTGAATGTTTGGTATTATAGGCGATGCACCGGTGGCCACAATGACCGCATCAGGTCTTTGATCGATCAAAAAGTTTGGCGTTACGTCTACTCCATAAGCAATATCCACATCCTTAAGTTGGGTCTTATAATATCTCGGTACGTTGGCAAACTCCTCCATCTCAGGACATGCTGCTATCAAGTTTACCTGACCACCTAATCTTCCGTTTTTCTCGTATAATGAGACGTTATGTCCTCTTAAATGGGCAACCCTCGCCGCTTCCATTCCACCAGGCCCCCCACCAACTATAACCACTTTTTTTGGAGTATTAACACGTGTAATCTTAAATTCTCTCTCTCTTCCAACGGCCGGATTTACGAGACATGTGATGGGTGATCCTTCAAAAACCCGATCAAAACAGGAGTTACACGCAATACATGTTCGAATCTCATCAATTCTTCCCTCTTTTGCCTTTTTGGGAAGTTCTGGATCTGCAATGAGAGGTCTGGCCATAGCTACCATATCTGTCTTACCTTCTTTTATAATGTTGTCTGCAAGGACAGGATCGTTTATTCGGTGAGAGGCAATAACAGGAATATTGACTACTTCCTTTATCCCGGCTGCAAGATATACGAAACTTCCTCTCGGGACCATCATTGACATTTGGTCGATAGGTGACTCATGCCAACCAACGTTTACGTTCAGCGCATCGACACCTGCTTTTTCGAGCATTACAGCGATAGATTTCTGGTCATCTAAGGTGTTTCCTCCCTCCACAAACTCGTTACCGGATATTCTACAAAGGATAGGATATTCTTCACCGACCCTCTCCCTCGTCTTAGATATTATATTTAACAAAAATCGTGCTCTGTTCTCCAAACTTCCTCCATATTTATCGGTCCGTTTGTTGGTTGCAGATGATAAAAATTGTGAGATTAGATATCCCGTGGCAGCAGTGAATTCTACACAATCAAACCCGGCCTTTTTTGTTCTTAAAGCACCATCGGCAAACTCGTCTTCCAGTTTTTCGATCTCTGAAATAGTTAAAGCTCTCGGCTTTTGTCTCGTAAAGATTGGTGCTGGAATATCGGATGCAGAGACTACATGATCCCCTGGAAAAGATGAGTATCTACCAGGATGCCATAACTGTAATCCTACTTTAGAACCGTCTGCTTTTATCGATTCTGCAAGATCTTTCAGTTCTGGAATAAACTCATCACTATACACGTTGATATAACTCGGATTATCTTCATCTACTGCAGTAGGACCTATTACGATTAATCCTACACCACCTTTCGCACGTTCTCTATAGAAGTCCTTTAATTGTTCCCCTATAAAAAAACAACCGATACTCGGCATTACAATCCGATTCTTCAGATCCATACTCCGTATTTTAATATGTTTGAATAAGTGATCCATCTTTTTGCTCCTTTAATCTTGAATAAGTATTTGTCGTGTAAAGAGCAATTTTATAGTTTATATACTTTTTCTTTATATTAAGATAGGTATATAACATGAAAATATTTGTAATATAGCATGCTAAATCATATAGAAAATTATATATAAGATCGGAAGATGTTACATTAACAAAATATATAACCAAATATAAAAGAGGATAAGAAGATCGATCATGCGAATATCTCTCGCCCAAATGAACATAATACAAGACGATAAGAAAAAAAATATCGATAAAGCGTTACGATTCATAAAGATGGCAGATGAGCAAAGATCAGATGTTTGCGTACTACCTGAACTTTTTGCAGGTAGAAATACAGACTGTGCGGAAAGTATAGAAGATTATACTGTTAAAACATTGATGAATAACTCAATGAACGGTATAGTCTTTTCGTTTGCAGAAAAATCTGGCAAAAATATATACAATACAGCCGTTATACTGGAAAAAAACGCTATAGTGGGGAAATACAGGAAGATCCATCTGTTTAAACCCATGGACGAAGATAAACAATTTTCATCCGGATGCAAGCCATCGCTTTTCAATCTTAATAATATAAAATCGTCGGTCATTATATGCTACGATATAAGGTTTTCAGAACTTATCACTAGTCTTTCTATTAATGGAGCAAAGATTATTTATGTCATTGCTAATTTTCCGTATCCAAGATTAAACCACTGGACAACTTTGTTAAAGGCAAGAGCTATAGAAAACCAGATATTTATCGTTGCTTGTAATAGTGTCGGCATAAACAATGAGGACGTTTTTTTTGGGCATTCTATGGTTATAGATCCCGCCGGAGATGTAGTAATAGAGGGGGGAGAAGATGAAGAGCTGTTAACAGTAGATATAGATTTCAAAAAGGTAGATTACGAGCGAGAAAAATGTTTTTACCTCGAAGACAGGAAAGAAGAATGCTACAAGATCAAATAAAATAATAAATATAAAAAGTTAACTCGGGATAGATAACTGGCCATTAAAAATTTAAAAATATATATGCCCGAAAATAAAAAAGGGCACTATGAGACAAAGAAGTTCACGTTGGAATCCTCTGCATCTGCTAACATTGTGGCAACGCCTCCGATCTCTACTCCATCCAAAAGTTCCTCCTTCTTGATTCCCATAATATCCATCGTCATCTGACATACCGTAATCTTAACTCCGTTCTCCATCGCCTCTTTCAACAACTCTTCAACAGAGAGGATGTTGTGTTCCTTCATCGCCTCTTATAGGTGCTCAATCGGTAGAAATTATTAGATTCCTTCCATCGGCCGTCTTTACCAGCATCTTTCTTACTTCTGGCGATCTTCTTGTTTATCTTATCTTCTTTTATATACAAACGCCAAGAGTGATAGTACGCCT
>DUJX01000105.1 GCA_013329575.1 Halobacteria archaeon
GCCGTACCAGCGAGATGAAAGAGGGCGTATGGGTGATAGGAGCAAACTCGGATAGTCCGTATCCTTCCCCAACAAGACTTCCTGTCTTCTCTTCTATAGCTTTATGCACCTCTGGAGCGAGTGCCGCCGATCCGGACAGACTTATCATTCCTAGACCTTCTGCACTCTCTTCTTTTAAGACTTTCATAAAATGGGTGGGAACACCGAATACGATTGGAGGATGATATTTCTTTGCCATTCGGACAAACTCTTTGGTATCTCGTGGATCGGTTACCAGCAAAAGCGTAAAACCTTCGCTTAAAACGATTATAGACATACCATGGCCATAAACATGAAACATCGGCAGAGGCATCAAGACTCTCGCAAGACCTCTGATAGTTTTAGTGAAGAGTACAGGAAACAATGTATTATACGAAGAGATACTATGTGCGATAAGGCCTCGATGAGAGTGCATAACGCCTTTAGGGGTACCAGTAGTACCGCCCGTGAAGAAGAGTACGGCCACATCGTTCTTAGGATCGATATCTACTTTTGGCGGGTTTGGCGGGTATCTCTTGATGAGATCGGTGAGCCAGATCACGCCTTCCTCTTCCTCATGTTCAGGCGGATGCTGTGAATAATCCTTGGTCTTCGTTACGATTATGTTCTTTATTCCTGCCTTCTTGCCTGCTTCTTTGACTTTATCAAGCACGTCTCTTTCTTTTACGTTCGTATAACTGCATATCACCGTCTTTACCCCAGCCCGCGTCCATTTGTCCACCAGACCGTCTACCGAATCGATCACTCCCTGAAACGTGCATATCCCGCCTATCTCGGGTATGGCAAAATCTGCCAGTATACCCTGAATACACGTTGGCAAGACCGTGGCTACTACGTCACCTTTCTTAACACCTAAATCGGCTAAAGCTGTCGCTAACCTGTCTACATGGTTCTTGAGCTCCTTGAACGTCATCTCATAATCAAACTGGACTATCGCTATATTATTCGGATACTTCTTCGCCGGCCTGTCCAGATGATATTGCGTATGCGTCAAACCCGGATACGGCTCAAATGTCTCCGGCAACCCCAGTATCTCATGCTCTCTCAACCAGGGCCGCTCTAAATACTTAAAATCATTTTTATTTATTTTGTCCATACACATTCGTCCTCTTTCTTTCAGTGAGAGATTAACTCTATATAAACATACTTATTATCAATTTATAAAGGTTTTAATAACCATAATCTTTAAAATAAGATAGTACAATAAAATTAATTATGATTTTTAAAGAATGGATATATATTATCTAAAACTTTAAAAAATATTACAATTTATCGTAAAAATTAAATAATCAAAATTTAATTAGATTGGATGACCGTATGAATGGTTTAGCAATAATTGAGTTAAGACCAAATCTGGATTGTTGCATCGAATGTTCGGCAAAAAAGCTCTATTGGAATCTTGTTGATGAGTATATATCTTCTAAGATAGACGATCAAAACACAGAGAGAAAGATAGAATTGTTAGAAAAATTTTTAGAGACTGCCGATATAGGCTATTTACGATCTGTAACAGAGAAGATCTTGACGGATGGAGGACAGCCTATCGTTATATTAAAAAAAGAGTCTGATTGGGATCGTATAGATATAGAGATCAAATCGGTGTAAAAATTTATTTTCTTCTGCTAAGAATGCTTAGTCTTAGTCCGCGGGATAATATTCATGACTTAAATCAAGTCTATATAAATAAGAGAATTAATAATTATTAAAAAAAGTTATTCTATTCTTTAATACCTAATATACTTCTCGCCTCATTTGGCGTCGCAATCCCTCTTCCCAGTTCATTAGATATTCTTGCAATTTTTGCGACAAGTTCTGCATTGCTCCTTGCCAATACTCCGTGTTCAAGATATATGTTATCTTCCATCCCTACTCTTACATGCCCTCCCATGATTATTGCAAGAGCACCAATCTCCATCTCAAATTTGCCCGGAGCACAGACAGACCAGGTAGAATTTTCAGGAAGTCTTCTTACACAATAGATCATCGTCTCTGGTTCCGGTGTCATACACGAATTACNNAGCTGGAAATGGAGCGGCGATATCAATCTTCCTTGCTCGAGAAGACGTAGTGCTGTCTGGATCTGTCCCGTATCATACACTTCAAGTTCGGGCTTGACCCCGTTGTTGTACATATATCCGGACCATCTCTCGATTGTTCCTATCGTATTGGAGAACACGGACTCTTTTTCAGATCCTTTTTTACCTTTGGGGGCAGTCCACAGATTCACCGATCCCATATTCAACGATGCCATTTCCTGCCCGAATGTCATTCTTTCCTTCATCCATTCTTCTAATAACTCTGAATTGGCAATTCTCCCTCCTCAGGTTGTTAGATTTATTATTATATCCGATGCCTCACTCTCTTTGATACGTTCTACATATTCTTTTAATATTGGGTTTGGGTTTGATGCTGGAAGACCCGTTGTCGGATCTTTTGCGTGCAGATGTACAATAGATGCTCCTGCCTTTCTACATTTTACGACCTCGTCCACGACCTCATCGATCGTGCATGGTACGTATTTTGTTACCATTTTGCTTACAAATTCACCACCAGTCAATGCAGCGGTGATGATTAATTTATCCATAGCATATCCGCCTCTCTATAATTAAAAAATAAAAGATGATTGAAAAATAAATTTTTACTCGAAAACTTTCTCCGAATCCTTGTACCAGTCTAACGCGTCTTTCTCGATATCCCTATCCTTGATCGGTAATCCTAACATCTTGTAAGCTTCGTGCTGGACGAGCATCTTCATAATCTCGTTGCTCCCCGTCCAGATGGGGGCAAGCCGCATATCTCTTAACAACCGTTCTATCGGATAAACTTGGGTGTAGCCTATGCCACCAATTATCTGCATGGCATCGTTTACTATCTCCCAACCAGTATCAGTAGCAAACTGTTTTGCCTCGCTGACCAGACGGCGAGGATCTACCATGGGATCTTTTTCAGACGCGTCTGCAGCTTTTGCAGCCATATATACGAGCCCTCTCGCAGCATCCAGTTTTGAAAGGCAGTTAGCCACCTTAAAATTGACTCCTTGGAACTCTCGTATCTTGCTTCCGAACGCCTTTCTTCTATCTGAATACTTCATCGCTAACTCTAATGCAACTCTCGCAGTTCCTATAGCACCTGCTGCAGATGTTAATCTCTCGGGTACCATCATATGGTTAAAGATTTTTCCACCATCGTTTAAATTTCCTACCATATTCTCATCGGGAACTTCCAAATTTTTAAAAACAATTCTTGCAGTACCCATGCCTTTAAATCCTAGTAAATTAAACAATTCTTCCACTTCTACACCCATGTCCCGTTCTACTATAAACAAAGATAACGCTTTATGCCCCGGCGCATTTTTATCTGTTCTGGCATAAATAAGATAAAAGTCTGCGACTTTTCCTCCCGCTATAAACCGTTTCATACCGTTTAAAACCCATTTGTTCCCTTTTTTCTCTGCTGTCGTAGTAGTACCAAAAAAATCACTCCCTCCTCTTGGCTCGGTAAGCCCTTCTGCTGAGAGTTTTTCACCCTTGATTACAGGTTTTAAAAATTCTTCTCTCTGCCACTCTTTACCGAACTTGCTTAGAGCCTCACCTACTATGCTTGGCATGGCATAACTGCAACCTAACCCCATGCCTAAAACGCCAATCTCCTCGAGAGCGATACATTCTGCGGTCCATGGCAACGCTCTTCCACCATACTTTTCAGAGAACCTTAACCCGAGAAGATTTCGTCTTCCTGCCTCTCTTATAAATTCAAAAGGGTAATCTATCTCGTTTTTATCCATCTTTCTTATAAGTTCCGGATCTATCGTGTTAACAAACTCTTTTACCTCGGATCTAATATCTTTTTCAATATTGGTACATAAAAAATCGTTTTCAAGCAAAATTAAAACCTCCTTTTAGATATTTTTTAAATACTCTCTTAATTTTATCTTATTAATCTTTCCTGTTCCTGTAAGAGGCATCTCATCCAAGAACTTTATCTCGTCAGGAATCCACCATTTTGCAATCTTGCCATCTTCTACCAGTCTGTTTAGGTAATCTTTTATCTCTTCTTCAGTAATAGATCCAACGATAAAAGCAATAGGTCTCTCGCCCCATTTTTCGTCCTGTCGACCAACAACAGCAACTAGTTCTACTCCATTAATCTCAGAGATCACCGATTCTAAAATAGACGTTGGGATCCATTCTCCACCACTCTTGATGGCATCTTTCACTCGATCAAGAATTCTTATTCCACCGTCAGGAAGC
>DUJX01000093.1 GCA_013329575.1 Halobacteria archaeon
GGCTAAAAAAGAGTTAAAAGGGTATTTGGCAAGGTATTCTCGCCAGGTTTCGTCTGCCGCAGATGGTGGTATCTTGAGATAAACATAAAAAAAAAATAAAAGAACGGATCAAAATCTAACTGAACAAAACATTTATTTTTGTTTATTTCTTACCCATCTTTCCTAATTCTGTAAATAAAGGTAGTATTGCGGCACCTTTCATCATAGCACCTTTTATCTTCAGTTTACCGCCTGTGAATACCTTCATTATATCAGACATTTTACCGGATGCCAATTGTGGGTATAAATCGAGAAGCGTCTGTGTCGGAAGAACAAGTGTCATATCCGCACCGTCCAGCCCGTTTTCTACCGTCATCATTCCTGAATCAAACTTTGCTTTTATGCCTATTCCCATATCAACTAGATCCATTCCTGCAGTAACTTTAGCACTTTTTATCTTCTCGAAGGCTTTAGCCAGATCTGGATTACTTTTTATGTTATTTTGGATTATTTCGTTTATTGTAGGAATTATCTGCGGCATGATGTCTTTTACTGCTCTACCAACTTCATTAATCCTATCAACGCTTCCTATTTTCCCCAAAAGTCCTTTAATACCGCCTAACTCGCTTACTGCGCCTAATGCATCATCTAATGTTGCATTCTTAAATTCCTGCAAAAGACCAGGCAATTCTTTCTTTATTTCTTCCGGAGATTTTTGAAGCGTTTTTTCTATTACATCCTTTAATTTTTCTGCCATTTTTTATCACCTATTTAAAATGTTATCATCATCTTAAAATTTATAATATTTATAGTTTTGTATTTTTATTATTTCTATATCTTTAATAGATAGTATAATCTTTGCTAGTACTATTTAATTTTAAAAACAATCACCGATCATTAATCATATTCGTAAATTTAAATAAGAAAGGATAACGTCATCTTAAAAAATTAGATAATAAACTATATTTTTATACATGCATTTTATCTTTGATAAAATAGAACCCGATAGCAGAAAAAGTTGTTAATTAAAGCATGTAGTATATACCGGTAGCGGTGGCTATGATTTCTCCGAGATTATTTTTTATCTCACATTCACAGAAGGATAATCGCTTGCCGAGCCTTTTTACACATCCATATCCTGTAACTTTTCCCTCTTTCACCGAGCTGACATAGTTTATGTTCATTTGTGCAGTCACGAAGGGAGGTATTCGGTTAATCATCGAACAGATGGCTCTGCCCATCGTATAATCTGCCAATGTAGCTATAGCGCCACCATGAAGGAGACCGAATCCTTGCTTTAGTTCATCCCGTACCTCTAATTCAACGACACATGACCCATTATCCGATTCTACGATTTTATAGCCAAGCAGTTTGTTAAAATTATTGTTGTCTGATTGCATGAATATCGTTTATGTTATTATTTTATTATTAATATATATTATAGTTATCCGCTCTTTGTTATTCTAATCACAAGATTAATTGATATCGATCGATTCATCTACTAAAATATTTTAAGGTATCAAAAAGAATAGAGGAAAAAATACTATAGGTTTTATCTCTTTTACCCCTATATTTATTCTCGGCAGTATATATATCTATCTCGGATATGTCTATCCCTGCAAGTTTGACGCCTCGCTTTGCCAATTTATAAATCGAAAAAAGAACCTTTCTCAAATCTCTCTCATACAGCCCAACATATCCGTCCATAAAGCGTGCACCATCTACTGAAGAGTTACCACATATATCAACATCGAATGAGATATAAATATGTGAAGTGCTTATGTCTTTTATCATATCATGAAGATTATTTTTTAGAATATCTTCTTTACGAATTACATTTATTCCTTTTTCTATCAATCCTGTATACAGGTTTACATATGCTTTCACTCTCGGGTCATCTATTTCAAGTGCAATTGGGGGCGGATAATCTGAGACACCGATTACATATACGTTCTCAAAAGGTATGACCTCTTCTTCTACTATATAATTCAGAAAAGAGTCGGTATTATATGAGTTAACACGGTCTCTGATGAATGGATCGTAAGGATTGTGTATAGAGGCTGGATTATTCTCTATATCATATTGTATCAACCCACATCGTACATCCGATGTCACGGCATCAAAATGGCTATCAAAGATTAAAAGAGAGATATCAGTGTTTTTTATCCGATGAGTGATCGCTTTTATACTCCCACCGGTAAGAGAATGATCTATTCCTACCATAACCGGAGTTTTATCACTATTTTTCTCAATTAACTCACAAAGATTGTTGGCATACTCGAGACATCCGTTTGCATCTATAAAAGAAATAAAAGATAGTGGCGTAAGTAGATCAAGGCAGATCGGATCGGGTGCTCCTAACAACCAAGGTTCTATATTTAAAACATCTTTTTCGATTCTTGAAGATGGAAAATACTGAATAATACCATCAAAAGGGTCTTTGAACGGTATACCTTTATATCCGTTTAATGCATACTGTTTTTTCATTTCTATTCTCGGTTCGCGTTCATCCGGATCAAACGGTGCGTCTATAAATATGTAATTCATCTTTTATCCACGATCATTGTTTCGTTAGCTATCTCTATAATATCCCATACACCTAAAGGCATATCCCATTTTTTGGCTGCGTCTGAGAAATTGCGATAACAGAATGGGCATACAGAGGTCATTATCTCCGCTTTAATTCCTATTGCTTCTTGATTCCTTTTCATAGCTGTTTCTAACGAATATTCAGGCATTCCTCCACGTATTCCGCCTCCAGCACCACAGCAAAATGACCATTGACGATTTCGCTCCATTTCGACAAAAATTATAGGCATCGCTCTTAATACATCTCTCGGTTGTTCATAAATTCCGCAATGCCTACCAATATGACATGAATCATGGTATGTTACCCTTTTATGGGCCCACCTCGGGTCTTCCCTAAAGGTTACTTCTCCTTTTTTAACGGCTTTATCAAGAACCTCTATCGTATGAATTACAGGCATATCGAAACTGGTCTCGAAAAGATCTTTGTATCCTTCGGGTGATTCTTTTTTGTAATCTTTTTCAAGAGATCTATAACATCCGGCACATGTGGTTATTATTTTATCCCCATGTTTACCAATAACGTTTATATTATGCAACGCTGTCTCTTTTGCTCTGTCAAATTGTCCTGTTCTTAATAATGGTGAACCGCAGCACCATTCATCTTGAACTATCGTAAAATCCACGTTAAGCTTTCTGAGCAGTTCAATAGTTGCAAGTGCTATGTTCTTTTGTCTATACGATGCTGTGCATCCTACGAAATATACGTATTCCGCCTTTTTTGGTAAAGAAGAACGTATACTTTTAGGTATCCAATTAAGCCTTTCTGAATGTTTCTCAATATATGGATTATGTTCCAGTGGAATATGTTTACTCCATGTCTGAATTCCTTCCGGTACTCCTACTGAATTACGTTGCACATCTGCGCGAGCCGCCTCTTCTATATAAAGTATCCAGTCTTTTACATCGGTCTCACACATTTGTTGGCATGCACCACAGAGAGTGCAAGAAAAGAGAATCTTAGCCGCCTCATCATCCAACGAGATCCTGCCGCTAAGGAGCCCTTTGAGTAAGGTGTTTCTTGATCTAGATCCATTGTATACCGAAAACTTAAAATAATCCCCGGATGGACAGTTTACAGCAGCAAAATTTCTCTCTTTTCCATATTCATAAAATTGCCCGCAATTGCTACAATAAGTACACATTGAGAGCCAATCAAACATTTTTGCTACATTTGGAAACTTTTTTACGCCCTTCTCAGATAGAGAGAACATTTTTATCACCGTACTCCCAACTTTCCTGGATTCATAATATGATTGGGATCGAGCATATCCTTCACTCTCGTCAATAACATTATCCACCCTTGATCAGCATGCTCGTTAAGAATATTCCAGTAATCCACCGGGGGTTTGTATGGTATCATTCCATACTTTTGTCCTACTTTTATGGCCTCGGACATAGCCGCTTTTGCTTTATTGACTGAATTAGGATCTCTCTTGTCAAAAGGTGTCATTGCACGAAACATACCGTAGTGCGGTCCCCAATAATTAGTGACCCTTACGGCAGGTGATAAATTGTGTTTTATGTATATCTTCTTCCATTCTTTGTATAGCATGGGCCAGTTTTTGAGCGGAGTAAAAGTACCAGGCCATGCTATACCTCCTCCGCAACTCTTTGCATAATTTTTAGTAGATCCGACGATACGGCTTGGTAATTCTGTTCTTCCCCTCTTTGCTTCCGACGGATATTCAAAATCTACAAGTTTTGCGTTATCTTCCTTTATAGCCGTATCACGAGATTTTTCCCATATCTTTCTTTTGAAACTTATCTCATCCTCGCTCCAGCCTGTAACAACAGTATATGCGAACCACTCTGGATCATCTTTGGGTTTTTCTATGTATGGA
Source organism: Halobacteria archaeon (assembly GCA_013329575.1). GTDB lineage: Archaea > Halobacteriota > Methanoliparia > Methanoliparales > Methanoliparaceae > Methanoliparum > Methanoliparum sp8915u. Next base: position 4,410 of record DUJX01000093.1, read on the forward strand.
TACGGAATAGGTATCTGGGCGAGCCACCAACTGACTGCTGTATTATCGTCGCACAGTTGATAATCACTCCATCGTTTCATATAACTGCTTATACTCTCCATATCCTCCGCAGCGATGCTGTAGACATCATTGAATGGTCTGATCTTGTGTATCCATATTCCAAGTTTCGTGACTATCCCTGTCGTCCCAAGCCATCCTATAAACAATCCAGAAAGCATCGGCAGAGGATAAAGGCTATGCCATGAATCAGAATAAGCACATGATCCTATTTTAGCCACCTCGCCTGTAGGAAGAACGACCTCCATTCCACTTATAAACTGACTATTAACACCAAAACGTCCACTAAGGTGACCAATTCCATGATTTACCGTCATTGCAAGATGCGATGTAGGTGCAGGATGCACTCCCCAGCTCGACTCGAATCCTACCTCTTTCAATGCAGCAGATAATTGTGCATGTGTGACTCCCGGCTCTATTATCGTATACTCTGTCTCTGTATCGATCCTGATTATACGGTTCATTCGTCTAAAATCCAGTATGATACCTCCTTCTTCAGGAATACATAGACCACCAATGTTGGTCCCAGTACAATATGGTATTATAGGAGTATGGGTAAGATTTGCCAGACGGACGATCTTTTGGATCTCACTTACATCCAGAGGAGCTACGACATAATCTGGCATAGATGGAGTGTACCACGTCAGATCTATGCTATAATGAAACAGATCTGACTCTTTGTTACTGCAATATTCTTCTCCTACTATCTCTTTCAATTTATTGTATATCTCGTCGCTTCCTCTCTTTTTTATCGCATCGCTCATTTTTATCAATAATTATGCCATAGTTTTCGATATTTATAATTTACGATTATGATAATTTAAAATATTATATGTTTAATTTTAAAATAATTTTTTGCTAATATTTTGGTTAATTATTTATAAAAAGAAAACCATTTACGAAAACGATAAAAATGGCATTATTAGAAGAACCGATAAAAGGGATTTTGTCATTGAAAAATTATATTGATGGAGAATGGAATGAATCAAGTGGAAAAATATTAGATGTGGTCAATCCTGCCACCATGAAGGTTATAGCAAGAGTGCCAATATCTACAAAAGATGAAGTTAATACGGCTGTTGAGGCTGCAAATGAAGCATTTCCGGAATGGAGAAATACTCCCCCTTTAGCCAGAGCAAGATGCTTATTTAGATTAAAAGAACTTATGGAAGAACATTTTGAGGAATTAAGTAGAATCCAGACCATGGAACACGGGAAGACAATAGATGATTCTCGTGGAGAGACAAGAAGGGGTATTGAAAATGTGGAAGTCGCCACGGGTATACCATCACTCATGACGGGATATAATCTTGAAGATATCTCTTCAGGCATTGATGAGTACGTGATTCATCAGCCGATAGGACTTTTTGGTATAATAGGTCCGTTTAATTTTCCGTTTATGGTTCCATTGTGGTTTGCCCCTTATGCCGTAGCAACAGGCAATTGTATCATCATAAAACCATCGAGCGAGGATCCAATAAGCCAAATAAAGATTGCAGAACTTGCAGAAGAGGCTGGTATTCCGCCGGGTGTATGGAACATTGTCAACGGGGGACGTGATGTAGTATCCGGCCTTATTAATAATCCAGAAATAAACGGAGTTTGTTTTGTTGGTTCTACTCCTGTGGGTAGGGATGTTGTATACAAAGGGTGCGGCGAGACCGGTAAAAGAGTCATAGTTCAAGGCGGAGCAAAGAATTTTTCTCTTATTATGCCTGATGCTATTCTTGAAAAGACTATTACGGCGTGTATGACCTCTTTTTATGGTAATACAGGTCAACGTTGTTTAGCTGCAGAGAATTTAGTCGTGGTTGGAGAAGGACTGAATGACCAAGAGTATGATTCATTCTATAACAAGGTTGTAGACAATTTTATAGACGCTGCATCAAAAATACGGGTTGGATACGGTCTTGATGACTCGGTACAAATGGGACCACTAAGAGATGTTGAAAAAAAGAATAAAGTTATTGATTTTATAGAAAAAGGTGTTCAAGAAGGAGCAAAACTTATTTTAGACGGTCGAGACGTGAAAATTGTTACAAATAATCCTATAGACTGTTTCCTCAACCCTACAGTCTTTGAAGATGTTACACCTGATATGACTATAGCTAATGAAGAGATCTTCGGCCCTGTGGCTAACATTATAAAAGCAAGAGATTTTGATGAGGCAATAAAAATGATTAATAATAATCGGTACGGCAACTCTGCGACAATATTTACGTCCAGCGGGAGATGGGCAAGAGAATTTCAATACAATGTTCTATGCGGAAACATAGGCATAAACGTAGGCATACCTGCTCCCATGGCGTTCTTTCCATTTGGGGGTATGAAAGATTCCTTTTTTGGAACGCTGCACGGTCAAGGTAGAGATGCTATCCGTTTTTTCACGGATACGAAAGTTGTGATCCAAAGGTGGTTTTGAATGGTTCTCCTTACGGCAGCTGCAGTAGTAGATTTTTTAGTAAGACTCGAGGAAACATCCGCCTCTTTTTATATTAATCTTGCCCGTGTCTTTCCTGATAAAAAAGATATAATTGAGCCATATGCCAAGGAAAATAAGAAAAATTCTGTGTTTGTTAAAAGAGTATATCATGAAGTAATCTCGGACGCGTTGGATGGCGGTTTTTCTTTTCATATGAATGAGACCGATTATATCTTTGATGAAAATGTGGAAAATTTAAACTTTAAAGAGACGATAGATAAAGCAATAGCTATAGAGAAGAAGATTGGGGCGGCATACGCGAATGCTGCAGAGACGTCAAGATCACTGATGTCTGATCTTCCAAGATTGTTTAATAGAATGGCGCAAAAGAGAGAAAAACGCATTGAAAAACTAAATGAACTAAATGATGGTGATGTATAGAATAAATCTTCTATAAATGATTTAAAAATATATAAATAATACACTAATAAAATTTAGAATTTTTGCGAAGGATCTTATAGTCAGTCGTCTAATTTTTTTAGAGATATATTTATTTTATTTATTATTTATTCTTCATATAAATTAAAAAGGGCTACACTTTGAAATAAAGAAAAATTATAAAACTCCTTATTATAATTGTAACATCCATAATACAAATATAGTTAAATCTTACATGTTACATGTTTTAAAGTATATTTAAAAAGTTATTTTGAATTAAGATAAACCAACAAAACAGGTAGATACAATGTATCCAATAGCACCCAATTATGATTTGGTCAAACCATTTGGTATAAAGGATGAACGATTATATATTGGCAATATTAGCGTAAACGACCTCACTGAAAGGTACGATACACCCACCTTCTACGTAAGCGGAGACCGGTTTGAAGACAATATAAAAGAGTATGAAGAGTCGTTCAGACAGGAAGGATATAATGGTAATATGTTTACCATCGCGTATGCAATAAAAGCACATACAAACCTTGCTCTTCTAAAATTTGCTAAGAACCGAGGGACAGGTTTTGATGTATCGTATAAAAATGAACTATACGCCGCGTTGAATACGGGAATATCGCCGGATAAAATTTTTTTTAATGGTAATGCTAAAAAGAGGGCTGCATTAATCGAAGCGATAGAACAGGGCGTCGTGATAAATATTGATAATCTGATGGAACTCGATGAAATTATAGATATTCAAAAGAGATTGGGTAAAAAAGCAAGAATTAGCATAAGAGTAAACCCAGAGATCGATGTGGATACAGACCCAGCGATAGCAACAGCAGTTAAAAATAGTAAGTTTGGTCTAAACTTTAACTTGGCAGAAAAAGCGTATAAATTGGCTATATCTAACAATATGGATGTAAAAGGAATCCACATGCATTTAGGATCTCAGATAACAAATATGTCTGTCTTTAAAGAAGGTACAACAAAATTTGTTGAGTTTGCAAAACATTTAGAAGAAGAATTAGGATTAGAGTTTGAATTATTAAATTTTGGTGGTGGATTAGGCATATCGTACGCAAAAAACCGGTCTGAAGAGGAAAAAATAGTCAAAAATTTAAAAGAGATCAACAAGAACGAAGATATCCATTCTAATTTTTACTGCCCGATAAGCAAGAGAGATTACGTTAAAAATATAGTTGATTCGGTCTCTATCCTCAATCATGATGTTAAGATAGTGATAGAACCAGGAAGAAGCCTTATTGGAGACGCATGTATCTTGGTCGGACGGGTAATGAACATCAAAGAAGGATCACCCGATATAGTATCGCTGGATATGGGTGCGAATCTAGTATTAGAAAACATAATAATGAAGAATTATAATAATATCATAATCGCAAATAAAGCCCGTAATAAGTCTGATAACCATGTTAAATTTGTAGGCAATCTCTGCTATGCTGGAGATTTCGTCTCGCCGTTCGGATGGGAGATGCCAGATCTAAAAAAAGGAGATCTCGTATCTTTAATGGATGCCGGTGCGTATCATTGGTTCTTTGCATGTCATGGCAATTCTGTTGAGTTTCCTGCAACGGTCTTGGTTTATAAAGATAAAGAATACCTGATTAGAAAGAGAGAAAGATACGATGACGTCTTTGCTAACGATGTAGATCTTGATTTGTAATTTAATTCTATTTGTACGTATTCTACAGATCCATACTCGCAGCCATCAAAAATTTAAGAATTCAGATATACCGAGCCAGAGTGACATAGAGATTAAAAAGATCGAGAATAGATATGCCAATAATCTCTCTTTAGCTTTTATTGAAAGACGTGCACCTATTTGAGAGCCTAAGATTGCGCCTACAGTGATTACAGCAAAAAGGTATATGTTGGTGTTGTTAAGCAGAACATGTTCGATGGAGCCTGGTATCGCCATTAATATTATAGATAAGAGGGATGTTGCGACCGCCTCATGCATGCTTATGCCTAAAAAAATTACAAACGCCGGTACGAGGATTGAACCGCCGCCTATGCCTAAAAAACCTGATAAAAATCCTGTCATAAACCCTATCGAGAAAATGCGTAAAAATTTTACGTTTTCTTTCCGCTCGATCTCTCCCCTTTGTCCACCTTTGGTTTTATCGTCTAAAAGATTGGTGTTTTTTCTCTTAGCTGTTTTAATATTTTCTAAAATAAACCTTACTGCTGTTATAAAGATAAATACAGATGTAAAAATCATCAATACGTTCCCTTCAAAGAATTTGGTACACCATGCACCAAAAAAGGCAGACAAAGATCCGGATAACCCGCATATCAGCCCTATCTTTGTTCTGACCAGACCTTTTTTATAATGAACTATAAAACCAGAGATTGCAGTGGGGATTACCGTAGGCAAGGCGGTACCTATCGCAATCTTTCCGGGTACTCCTAAAAAAAGGCGCATAAAAGGTATGGTAATGGTTGCGCCACCTACTCCAAAAATCCCTGATAAAATTCCCGATGATATGCCTATCAGCAAGGCAATTATTATATAAACAAAAAAATCCGGCATGGTATATCGTCCAGGTCCTTGATCTATATTTGTCCAAATTTATTTTATCTATTATTAATATTTTATTGCCCTTCTGGGTTATTTTGGTCGTATAATAGAATAGTCTCATCAACATAGACCGATTAACCTATCGGAAAGTTGAAAATAAGACATCCTATAATTTTTGTCATCCATAAATGCTAAAATTATGACAAAATCTCAAAATAGACCTGTATTGTATCTTATTCAGTTGTTCTTGTTCTATCTTATTTTATGTTATATCGTATCTTTTATATGTAAAATAGTCATATAAAGCAGGGTATGAGTGAAAAAAATAAGAAAAATTTTAAACTTATAATATTTGATTTCGATAATACCATCGGTAAGTTGGATGTTAATTGGAGGAGATTAATCGATGCTTTGGGTATAGACGAACCGTTGAATGATTATTTAGATCGGTTAGATAAAGAGGATAGACAAAGAATATTTAAGATTATAGAAAAGAACGAGCTGGAGAATATAGATAATTTCAAGCCAAATGATGACGTGGTGTCGTTTATAAAAGGGTTAAACGGCTATACCTTGGCAATTTTATCTTCAAACAGTAGAAAAGCCATAACAACAGCTTTAGACCGGTTAGGATTGCTAAAAAAGTTTGATACAATCTTATCAGGAGAGGATGTCGAGCGCCTAAAACCATCGTCTAACGGGATCGTCAAAATTTTGGATACGTTAGGCATGGATAAAGATGAGACAATATTTTTAGGTGATAGTTACGTCGATATGAAGGCATGTAATGCTGCGGGTGTAAGATGCGTTCTATCGCTCGATGAACTAAAAGAGGCTTTAGATTGTACAAATGTATAAATTCATCGTAGACCGAATGTTATGTAGGTTGGGAAGATGGTTAAGAATTTTTGGTTACGATACGCGAATAATAAACGATGAGTTGGACGACAAACGATCGAAAAAAGACGACGATCTCCTTTTAGAGATAGCAAAAAAGGAGGATCGAATACTTGTCACGAGAGATACGGCTTTGTATGATCGGGCTATTAAAAATAAATTAAAATCTGTGTATATCGAGTCTAATATTATAGAAGAACAGATATTCGAGTTAAAACGGGCTATTGGAATAGAATTAACACTAAAAATGGCAAGATGCACATTATGTAACGGAGAGATCAACATTTACACATCGGATAGAGAAGAATTATCCTCAATCGATTATATACCACGAAGACTTTTATCGGATAAAAAAGAGCGATTATGGATCTGCGGTAGATGCGGTCAGTTCTACTGGATCGGCAACCATTATAAGATGATGAGGCAGATGGTCGAGAAAGTTAATAGTCTCACGTAAAATTGATAAAAGATAGATATAGAAAACCTTCTTAAAGGTGATCTATCTTCTATAAACGTATCGATTTATATTTATCAGACAAAATAAACAGATAAATTAAGAATCCGGTAGGTTTTTAATCCATTTATTCAAAGATGCACAGTTCGGCGGATTGCAATCTACGATACATCCAATGCACACGGCAAATCTGCCATTCTCCGATAACAATGGTCTAAATACTGATTTTTTAACGAGTTTAACGAGGTATCCGTATCCTCTCGATTTATTCATCCGTACCCTCTCTCGGGTTATCAATCCTTCTTTTTCGAGCTTGATCAATAATTTAGAACAACGTGCATTTGATATCTCCAAGTTTTTTGCTATATCTTTCTGTAAAATCTCTCCATTCTTATCAATTTCGGATATTATCGCCGATATTATTAAATCCTCACTCATTTTATCATCAATGCACTTTATTTACCCTTAATAACATTTATTTAATAAAAAATGGATTATAAAACTAAACCGATTCGCCTAATCTTTGGTTTATTCTTTTACTTCACAGATTGATACTATATTATTCCCCCGTAAAAGCACAGCGCCCAATTTTCGGGTTTTTTCGCCATCTTGTAATTCGACGGTATCGTCCATATATATATTCATATAATCATCCACGCTCTTCAAAACTCCCTCTAAAACGTATTTTCCTTTCTTCATCTCTATTTGAACTCTTTTATTGATCCATGCTTGAACCTGTTTTGATGGTAGCATATAAAAAAACCTCTTAATTTTTTTAAAATTTTATTTGTATTATAGTAGTAATTTATCAGGTAGTATTTATAGTTTTTAAAATCATCCGATAAAGATACAAATTTTTTATTTTATTTAAATATTATTCGTGTATACTAAATACCGAGATAAACTTTCTTATTTATAAAGTGGTCTCTCCTTTATACATCTCTACCGATACGCCTGCATCGTTAAAATAGCCTAAACTCATCTCATCCGGGTATGGTATGGAGTATACAACCCGTCTAATATGGGCATTTATTAACATCTTCGTACAAAGACTGCATGGTTGGTGAGTACAATATAACGTGGCGTCGCTTATGCTTATTCCATGAAGCGCGGCTTGAATTATCGCATTTTGTTCTGCATGTACGCCTCTACAAATCTCTTGGTTTTTTCCAGATGGAATATTGTTAGAATTCCTCAAACAACCGATATCCAGACAATGAGGTAGACCACTCGGTGCACCATTGTAACCTGTGGTGAGGATTCTCTTATCTTTGACGATGACAGCGCCTACATGATTTCTCAGGCAGGTAGATCTTGTAGCAACAATATTAGCGATATTCATAAAGTATTCGTCTATGCTAGGTCTCTTATTCATCTAATTCTCCCATCATTAAAATTTTAAACCGATTATAATCTATACGTCTTATTTTTTCACTATAGCATCTGTTATTTACTATTATTCTCATATTATCCGATTAATATACTGTTTATATGCATTAGATAACTAAACGAGTTAGAGTATCCGTTTATACAATTATAATTGTAAACATTGTAAAGATACAAACAGATATATTGATATTAAATTATTGTTTTTTTGTTATATTAAATTTTTTGGCTCGGCAGTATATGTACGCAAGTTTTATATCAATTACAGAAAACTTTAATGAAGCAGTAGGGTTTAAGAGAGGTAAAACATCTTTTTTAATAGATATTGTTTGATTTATATCGACCATAAAGGTGAGATTGTATGATAAAAGTTGGGATAATTGGTGGGACAGGATACACCGGAGGAGAACTTTTAAGAGTTTTGTATAACCATCCAGAAGTGGAGATAAGCGTGGTTACATCACGAAGCAACGAGAATAAAAAAGTTAGTGATGTCCACAAATACCTGAGAAATTTAACTGATTTGACTTTTACAAATACCGATCCGAGATTGGTTGACGAATGCGATGTAGTATTTACGGCCGTACCGCATACCAAAGCGATGGGTATAGTACCAAAACTTTTAGAATTGGGTACAAAAGTTATAGACCTAAGCGCAGATTATCGGTTAGATTTTGATACGTATGAACGAATTTACGGCGTCAAACATATAGATAAAGGTAGAAATGCCGTATATGGTCTTCCTGAGTTATACAGAGAAGAGATAAAAGATTCGTCTTTGGTAGCAAATCCGGGTTGTTTTCCAACTGGTGCAATTTTATCGGCGTACCCGATTGTATCTGAAAGATACGTAGAACGGATAATATTCGACTCAAAGACCGGAATATCTGGTGCAGGAGCAGCCCCGTCAGATAATTCTCATTATCCTAATATGGCAGAGAATGTGATACCATATAAGTTGATCAATCATAGGCATCTGGAAGAGATGAAGGAATCGCTCCATGGTGCTAAGATTAGCTTTACACCGCATATAATTCCTGCAACGAGAGGAATACTTACTACTGCACACATAATACTTAAAAAATCTATTAAATTGGACGAAGTTATTGGGATATACAACGAATACTACAAAAATGAACCATTTATCAGGGTCTTTAAGGATATCCCAAGCCTATCATACGTGCGTGGTACAAATTTCTGTGATATCGGTGGTTTTGCGTTAGAGATAGAGAACGACCGGCTTGTAGTTTTAAGTGCGATAGATAACCTCGTCAAAGGCGCGGCAGGACAGGCAGTACAGAATATGAATATAATGTTCGGTTTGGATGAAAAAACAGGATTATTTTATCCCGGAATCTCGCCGTGATCGGTTAAATATACATTTAAACATCCATAAAGCAGATATCTCTCTATCATTCGTCGGACGGAGGATAACGATCCTGGTAATGCAGACGAAGTTTTGAGTGTGGCGCCATATTAACGAGATAGCATTTTATGGTCTTTTATAACGGTTTTACGGCGATAATCATCTAATCATTATATAAAACTATGATAGACTATTATTGTGGTTAGACCAAAACAATCTTTCAGATGGAGAAATTTTTAACATTAAATAGGTGTGAAGTTTTTAATTTTATCAAGTTGTGGTGATTATTCTTTATTATCTACTATCTTGCATATAAATTATTGATTCCATCCATAAATCTTTCTTTAATAGTTACGGGATCTAAAGGAATATTGGGTACGTCTTTATTACCTGGTTTTAAGACAAAATGTACCAGTTTTGCACCTTTTACTCCGTATAATTCGTCGAGAACAAGATTTATGTCACGTTCTGTAGAGACTTTCCAGGTATTCTTGATACCGAACGATTTAGCCACTAGTTCTAAATCTATGTTATTGTATGCAGATGTGATCTGGTCTCCAGTAGATCCGTGTACCCCATTATCAAGGAGAAATATCGTTAAATTAGGCTGATAATTTGCAACGTCTATTAAAGCATTAGGATTCATAAGAATACTCCCGTCGCCATCGAGAGATACGGTCTCTCTATCTAAGAAGAGCGAGACACCCAATCCAATGCTCGATGCGAGGCCTAAACTCCCCAACATATAAAAGTTAGTCGGCTGGTCTTTAACGGAGTATAGTTCTTTGCTCGGAATCCCTATATTCGATACAACTGGTTTATCGTTGAGATAATCAGATATAAGGGATATTGCATCGTACCGAGTCATCTCCGGTTTTTTTACTTGACTTCTGTAATTAATCGATACGTTTATCTCTCTTTCTGGGTATTTAGACCAGATCGTTTGCTCTTTCTTGTTAATTTTGTCGATATCCATCCGCTCTTTGATCTTTTCTCTTTGCTGGCTGGATGCCTCTAGATCAGATCTTCTGGAGTCTTCCCAAACCTTTGGAGAGATTAATGCAATATACGGCGTATTGTTATCGTATGCGCCTCGTATGACATCTTTAATATTATATATCTTGTCTATGCTATCTATCGTCTTATAAGGTATATCCGCCGCGGTTAAAATTGATGGAAGAGCCTGACCGAGTGGTATTTGAGCCGGAATTTTCTCTTTATAGATGCCTCGCCAGCTTGCCAGTATAGGCAGAGGTATCTCGTATGTCTTACATAGAGACATGATAGCGTTAATCGAGTTACCGAGACCTGTGCTTTGAATTACCATTGTAGAGCGGCCTCCTGCAAGATATATCCCGGAGCATATACCTATTCCGCTCTCCTCTCGTGTTAATTTTATCTCTTTGAAGAAGTAAGGCAGAAGATAGAGCAAATTTTTGATTTTTTCGCAAGGTAAGGTGGCAACGTATTCTATCTCCTCGTCTTTCAATATCTGGATCACATACTGTTCTGCAGTCATGTTAGAGAAATTATCGTCCATACGCGTCATCTTTATTATTTTTTAATATTTATCTAATATTTACTTTTTAACTTTTTAACTCGTGAAACTCTTGTTTATATCTTTATCCGTATTGTTGTACCGGTTTTATAACGCCATCTACCATCATAGGGACGACATCATATGTATTTATCTTAGATATGATGAACTCTATATCTTTTGAATATCCTATACTGCTCAAATATCTCGCATTTTTTGAATTGAATATACAGTCTTTTAAAAATCCGTAGTTTATATCAATATCATCGTTTAGAATGGCATATAAAGATAATACAACCGATAAATCTTCTGTGAATCCGTTCCTCCCACCAACAGCCATCAGATTAATCTTGATCTTCTCATCGAGATTAGACAGAAAATCTACTGTGGCTGATATATTGAGTGTAGACGAGAATATGAACGTTTCATCTTTCATATTAGCCAATCTCTTCGTCGTATTCGTGGTCTTTAAAGCAACTTTTGTATAATCTCCGTTACTGATCGCATCTATCAAATCTACGGGAGAATTTCCTATATCAAATTTAGGCAATTTTAGACCTTTATATTCTCCAACGAGTAAGAATCCATCTTTTTTTAATTTTAATAAATCTTTATCACTATCCAAGAATATTATCTCGTCTATTCCGTTTGCCAGTGCTGTGATTATAGTACTCGATGCTCTAAGAACATCTACGACCACGTTTAACCTATTTTTTTTAGGATGACCGATCGTTATAGACAAATTATCATTATAATTATCATAATAGTCGTCTTTCTCATTCTTCTTATAATCTGCCGAATGTATCACCCCTAAACCCCCGTCGTAGTGTCTCTAATGCGAGAACATCCTCTGATTGTATATTACCGAGATTTACATCATGTCCAAAATTGAGGATAAAATATACCTGCTGGTTTTTTAACGGTGCCTCAAAAAGGATATTGTCCAGCCCGATACCCTGCACCAGTTCTTTTACCATATCTTCTTTTACGTTTCCATCCCGATCGAATACGCCTATTCCTTTTCCGCTCTCTCTTGCCTCTATTATTATTTTAGACGATCCTAACTCTAAATCTCTCTTTGCATCGTCTATTCTTTG
>DUJX01000072.1:0-1343 GCA_013329575.1 Halobacteria archaeon
TGTTTTTAGAGCGGGCTTTGAATGATAATTTGAGAATAGAGCCTAGTAAAATTGATACGATAGAATATGTTAAAGACGTGGCTAGGAATACCGGAGATATAAATAAACTTTCGGATACCGATATATCATTGATAGCAAAAGCGATAGAGTATAGCAAGAAAAAAGATGTGGTTATTCTATCCGACGATTATGCAATCCAAAATGTCTGTTCTAAGATTGGCATAAAGTCTGAAGGGATAATACAACGGGGGATAAAAGAAGAGATTATATGGAAAAAAAAATGTACCGGATGTAAGCGGATATATGATATGGGAGATATATGCCCCATCTGTGGTTCCGATCTTAAAATCAAGGTGGTGAAAAAATATGAAAGGAATTGATGAGCTTATTAAAAAAGCTTTAAATTTGAGGGAAAAAGGACTTAATACAGCCGAGATTGCAGAGGATTTGAATGTCTCGTTAGAAACTGCTACATGGTTGCTTACCAGGCCTAAATTAAGCGATGAGACAAAACCGAGGGATATATATATCAATTGGTCTAATATCGGAAAAAGTTCTGTACGAATGCGACTTGTTACCGATATGCTGGCAGATTTAGCAATTGAGTCGGTGGATATCCATGAGATAGATGTAGTTTTGGGTATTGCGATTAACGGGATACCTCTCGGTGCATTGGTAGCAGACGCGTTAGGTAAAAAATTTGGAATAATACATCCTAAACAACAAATAATAGAAGATAACGAATCGAGAAGTTTTTTAAGCAGCAATTTCTCGGATGTCGANNAGAACTGCTAAAGAGACGTTAAACCACCTAAAAAGCATCGGTGCGGATGTCCTCTTGATGGCTGTTATAATAGATAAAAGAGGTATAAGTTCTATAGATGGAACACCGATAAAATCCTTGATACATGTTGAGACGATATGAATTCAGAGTTAGAAGATAAATGGCAAGAAATTTGGGATAAAAATAGAATATTTGAACCAAATCCGGATGATAGAGAGAAATTTTTTATAACAATTCCGTATCCTTACTTAAATGGTAATCTCCATATCGGGCANNCGGTATAAGAGAATGAAAGGATACAACGTGCTTTTTCCTATGGCTTTTCATGTAACTGGAACGCCGATCGTTGCGCTTGCTGAATTAATAGCAAAAGAAGATGAACGTACGATAAAAGTCTATAATACATTACACAAAATCCCTATGGAAACCTTATTGACCTTAAATACACCTGAAAAGATAGTAGATTATTTTAAAGTTGAATCTGAGATGGCTTTAAGGAAGATCGGATGTTCTATAGACTGGAGACGGAAGTTCACCACTACAGACTCGCCTTATAAAC
>DUJX01000072.1:1488-1666 GCA_013329575.1 Halobacteria archaeon
GACAAATTTATGGGTAAACCCAGAATATGAGTATATTATAGCAGAGATCGATAATGAAAGGTGGATTATCAGCTCATCTGCATACAAGAAATTATCTTTCTTGAATAAAAATCCTCTAAAGATCGGCACCATAAAAGGTTCTCAACTCGTTGGAAGATCTGTTAAAAACCCTATAAAT
>DUJX01000072.1:1698-7185 GCA_013329575.1 Halobacteria archaeon
TGATGAGCGTGCCTGCTCATGCACCGTATGATTATCTTGCATTGAACGATTTAAAAGAGAAGACATACAATTTTGGCATGACTAACGAAATTTTGGATGTTGTTGAAAGAATAAAACCTATAAAACTCATAAATGTTCCTGAATTTAATGGTATACCCGCAGTGGATATCGTAAAAAAATTAGGCGTAAAGAATCAGAAAGACAAGAAGGCAGAGAATGCAACAAAGATTCTTTACAAAAAAGAGTTCCATGAAGGAGTTTTAAATGAAACAACCGGAATTTATGCCGGTTTATCGTGTAGCAAAGCGAGAGATGTTATATCAGAAGATTTAATAAAAAAAGGTTATGCTGATATATTATACGACCTTAGCGAACCTGTGACGTGCAGGTGTGGGACTGAATGCACGGTTAAACTGGTAGAAGATCAATGGTTTCTTACTTATTCTAAAAAAGAGTGGAAAGATTTAGTCTTAGAATGTCTAAACTCTATGTCGATAATCCCTGAAGAATATCGAAGAGAGTTTGAGAACAAGATAGATTGGCTTAAAGATAAGGCATGCGCCCGAAAGAAAGGGCTCGGGACGAGGCTGCCATGGGATAAAGAATGGTTGATAGAATCTCTTGCCGATTCTACTATATATATGGCATATTATACCATAGCCAAGTTTTTAAGCGATGGACTGTTAAAAGAAGATGATATGGATGATGAATTTTTTGATTATGTCTTTTTAGGTATTGGATCTCCAAAAAAAGAGATTTATACGGTGATTAGAGAAGAATTTGACTATTGGTATCCTGTCGATTTAAGATCATCGGGAAAGGATCTGGTCTCCAACCATCTTTTATTCTTCTTATTCCATCATGTTGCAATATTCCCTAAAAAGCATTGGCCTAAGGCTATCGCCGTCAATGGTTTCGTCTCTCTTGAAGGGGAGAGAATGAGCAAATCTAAAGGGCCTTTATTGACTATTAAAGAAATATTAGACGAATTTGGTGCCGATGTAACCCGGTTTTATATATTAAGCAATTCCGAACATACCCAGGATGCCGATTGGCGATATTCTAACGTAAAGGATGCAAAAAAAGCTTTAAACCGGTTTTATAGACTTGCTGAAGAGATTGTTTCAAATTCGAGAGACGAATATCCCAATAGCGGAATTAATTCGGATAAAATGACCAAACAAGATCGGTGGATGATGCACAGATGTCAGATAGCGATAAGAGATGTGGAGTCGGCAATAGAAGATATGAAGACCAGAAAAGCTCTTCAAAGTGCGTTTTACTCGATACTAAACGATGTGAAATGGTATAAAAAGAGGGGGGAAGATCCACAAGTGTTAAGAGAAGTATTAAAAATCTGGGTCAGACTTCTCGCACCATTTATCCCACATACGTCTGAGGAGATATGGTCTTGGTTATCCGATGTATTCGTCTCTGTCTCTGATTTTCCTACGGTTGATGAACGATTTATTGATTTTTCTCTGGATTTAGAGGAAGATCTTGTCAGAAGAACTATAGACGATATTAAAGAGATATTGGCAGTCATTAAGATCTCTCCTACGAGAGTCATTATTTATACTGCACCAGAATGGAAAGATAAAATATATTCTAATGCTATTAAACTGAGGAAGACTGGCAAGTTAAACATGAATCTTCTTATGGAAGAGATAAAGAAAGATCAGCAACCTCTCTCAAAGAAGGTATCTAATCTTGCAAAAAACGTAATCCGAGACGTAGAATTGATGGATCCGAGCCTTGTTGAGATACTATCAAACGTAACCATAGATGAGCATAGTACGATAAAAAATGCTACCGATTTTATGGAGCGGGAGATTGGATGTAAGATAGAGGTATACGATGCAAAAGACGTTGAATATGACCCTATGAACAAGAAAGATGCTGCAACGTTCTTAAAACCTGCTATTTACATCGAATAACATCATGGCAATTAAGCACATTATTTGCTATTCTTTTATATTTTCTCTATTCATACAAGATCGAACGAAAATTAAATATAATACTTTATAGATAAGACTTGATATGAAGAATCGATCATCACTAAAATTTCTTATCGCGTTGGGTATGATCAGTGTATTATTATGGTCATCTTTTTTAACGATGGATGTATCATACGCACAAGTATCCGTCGTTGATTCTAAAACAAATCCTGAATCTTTCATGGCAGGAGATACGGGAACCGTTACGATTACTATTAAAAATTCTGGATCGAGAGGTATTCTCTCATCCGGTGCAGTGAATATAAAAGAGATATACTTAGAGAGCAACGAGATAGTATGTCATCAAGGATACTCAAACATCGGCGAGATTCTACCCGGTGGTGTTCTGTCGTCAGCAGAGAGTACGACCCTCACCTTTCCTATAACCGTCCCTCAGAACATGAAAGACGGTGTTTATTTTTTAAACTTAAAGGTGGTTACAGATAGCGGAGTTAAGACATACTCTGTACCTATAGAAGTAGATAATAGAAGCGTAGATTTGATAGAGCAGAATATTCCGTCATCCATCCCACTAAAAGGATCTACCGATGTTGAACTGAGGGTGGTTAATAATCGGTCAAATCCGGTATATAATGTACGGATCAAACCGATTGGAGATTTTAATTTTACTCCATCCGAGGCGATAATATTATCATCCACACCAACAGAGGCGAAAAAAGCCGAGACAACATCCACACCGACTCCGGCTATTCCAGGATTGGAGGATACGCTTAAACAATACCAAGAATATCTCGGTGGAATGTTGGGCGGGCAGCAAGAGTCAGCTCCGATATCCAAATTGGCACCTTTTGAGTCGAAAGTTGTAACGTTCTCTGCAACGCCTAATAAGATGGGTGATAACAAAGAGATGCAGTTCGTTTTACAATATACAAACGGAAAGAACGTGCATACGAGCGAGCTGGTAAAATCAATAGATGTAATGGATATGGAAGAGATAAAGATCGTCTTCAACGAGTATCCTTCATCGATCAACCGAGGTAAAGATGGGAAAATCTCGATGGATGTCGTTAATGGGAGTTCAGAAAAGATAGAGTCGGTTAGAGTGGTGGCTCTCGACGATAATATCGTCCCGTCAGAGGTATTTATTGGTGAGATGCCTGCCAACAGCACGTTTCCGGCAAGTTTTACAATAACTACTGATAAAGTTCAGGATACTGGAGAGAAAGATGCCACGTTTAAAGTTGTCTATAAGAGCGGTGGGACTTATTACGAGTCGGATGAGTATTCGGTAGGATATAACATATCTGCAAGCAGTACTACTCCTGAGACTGGGTTTACATACACGATGTTGCCGTTGATCTTGGTTGTTTTTATCGTATTAGGAATCTTCGTGATCAGAAAGAGAAGATAAAATACAAAAAAAGAGATTTTAACGCCGTGTTTTTAATATGAGTATTCTTTCTTTGGTGGACGTGGAAAAAATATACGTACGAGGCACAATCAAGGTACCTGCATTAAAAAAAGTGAATTTAAATATAGAAGAGGGGGATTTTGTCGCTATAGTTGGCCCTTCCGGATCAGGTAAATCCACTCTCTTAAATGTGATTGGAGGATTGGATAGGCCTACTAACGGAAAAATTATCCTTAAAGGGGAGAATCTTTCAGAACTATCTGAAGACGATCTTGCGAGGATACGAAGAGATGAGATCGGGTTTATATTTCAACAGTACAACCTTATTCATACGATGGACTCGCTGGAAAACGTCTCTCTCCCGCTTTATTTTTCAGGTGTCGGCAAGAAAGAGCGATTAGAAAAAGCCCAACGACTTCTAGAGAAGATGGGGCTGGGAGATAGATTGTATCATAAACCTAACGAGCTTAGCGGTGGAGAACAACAGCGAGTGGCAATAGCCCGAGCTCTTATCAACGATCCAAAGATCATACTGGGTGATGAACCGACGGGTAACGTAGATAGCCAGGCTGGTACGATGATAATGGACATTTTAAAAGAGTTAAACATGGAGAATAGGACGATTATCATCGTTACACATGATATGGAGATTGCAAAAAAGACCAAGTATATAATCAGAATGAAGGATGGAATGATCATAAATTGATGACGGATGTCTTTCAATCCTGTATTATCTTAAAATAGGGCTGCGATTTTTCAATGTAGCCTTGTACTATACGGGATATCAAAACATATGGGTTTGCAAGAACATTTGTCTTCTTAAACAGAGAGTTTATCATGTTTGACACAATCGTATTTGCTTTTAGGAATATACGCGAGAGGAAAGTAAGGTCGATACTGACCATATTAGGTATAGCTATAGGTATAGCCGCGCTTGTAGCATTATTTTCTATTGCTCAAGGACTAAACGAGGAGATAACTGGTCAATTGAGCGGTTCGATGGATATCATAGTAGTATCTCCTGCAATGGCTGGAGTGACTTCTGATAATTTTACAAAGAAAGATTTGACGGATATCAAGAATATCAGCGGTGTAGAATCAGTAACGGAACAAGTGATCTGGTATACCAACGTAGAGTATGCAGGAAGCAATAAAATGGTGATGATAAATGGTATAGATCCCGTAGAATACGAAAAGATATTTCCGATCTCTCTATCTTCTGGACGGATGCTGAGAGAGACGGACAGAAATGCGTGCATAATCGGTCCGAACGTTCCCAATGTTTTAGGAAAGACTGTTCGTTTAAACTCTACTTTGAAGATAAACGGAGTTAATTATACCGTTGTAGGTATAACTGAAGAACAAAACGAAAATACTGCAAATATATTCACTCCGGCACTCTCTTCATCGATTTTGATATCTAACAAAGAGGCAAAGACCTTATTT
Source organism: Halobacteria archaeon (assembly GCA_013329575.1). GTDB lineage: Archaea > Halobacteriota > Methanoliparia > Methanoliparales > Methanoliparaceae > Methanoliparum > Methanoliparum sp8915u. Next base: position 6,514 of record DUJX01000072.1, read on the forward strand.
GGTGAAAATATTCCATCACAGATATTTGTAAAGATAGAAGATCCAGCGAAAGCCAGTATTATTTCAAAAGAGATTAAAACAGTGATGGATCGTAATCACAGAAGTGAAAATTTTGCATCGGTGACGTCGATAAGCGATGTGCAGCGGATTTATAATGTAATTATAGGGACTTTAGAATTGTTTCTGGGTGCGATAATGTCTATCTCCCTTATCGTGGCGGCAATCGGCATAACAAATACCATGTTTATGTCGATAATGGAGAGGACGCATGAAGTAGGGGTTATGAAAGCCGTTGGTGCTAAAAATTCGGATATTTTAAAACTATTCTTGGCAGAAACGGCATTATTAAGCGGTATTGGTGGGGTTGTTGGTAGTTTGCTCGGTATAGCCGCAGCAAAGATTGTAAGTGTAGTCTTACCACTGATAGGAGGAGAGGCTGTCGGAGAAGTTCCAATGGTAATAGATCCGCTCGTTGTTATTACAGGAGTAATCGTTGCAATCGTCGTTGGAATACTTGCCGGTCTGTATCCAGCACGGCGCGCTTCTAAGATGAGCCCTGCCGAAGCGGTCAGATACGAATAAAATCTAAATATTAATCTTACTTTTTTTATTTTATCTTTATATCTAAAACTTGTCTGTTATATTATTTTGCTTCTTCTTACCGCATAGATG
>DUJX01000128.1:0-5840 GCA_013329575.1 Halobacteria archaeon
AAAAGAGATAACAGCGAGAGAGATATTGGATTCAAGAGGTCAACCTACCGTAGAAGTGGATGTAATCACCGATTTAGGTTTTGGAAGGGCATCGGTACCATCAGGTGCGTCTACCGGAACGAATGAGGCGTTAGAACTGAGGGATAAAGAGAGACGGTACATGGGCAAAGGAGTGAGACGAGCGGTGGATAACATAAACAATATAATAAGACCGGAATTACTCGGATACGATGTGAGAGACCAGCGGTTTATCGATGAGATGATGATTAGGCTGGATGGAACGAGTAACAAGTCATTTTTGGGTGCAAATGCAATATTGGGCGTATCTTTGAGCACGGCTAAAGCTGCAGCAGATGCTTTGGCCCTTCCGTTGTACAAGTATCTCGGCGGGACGAATGCGAGAGTACTGCCTTATCCTTTGATGAATTTTATCAATGGTGGTCTACATGCAGGAAACGATCTATCAATCCAAGAATTCATGATAATACCGACTGGAGAAAATTTTTCAGATATTCTTCGGATCGCTTCTGAAGTATATTCCACGCTTAAAAACGTTCTAATTAAAGAATACGGTAGAACTGCCATAAATGTGGGGGATGAGGGCGGGTTTGCACCACCGTTAAGCTATACGAGAGATGCACTAAACTTGATAGAGGCGGCAGTGGAAGAGAGCGGTTATTCAAAAAAAATTTTCTTTGCACTAGACGCGGCTGCAACAGAGTTCTATTCAAAAGATAAAGGTTATTATGAAATTGATGGAAAAAAATTGGATAATATGGAATTGTTAGATTATTATAAAGATCTTATAAAAGAGTATAATATCGTCTCGATAGAAGATCCATTTATGGAAGAAGACTTTTCAAGTTTTGCAACTATGACCAAGGAGACCGGTATCCAGATAGTAGGCGACGATCTTTTTGTGACCAATACAAACAGGTTGATGAGCGGAATCAAGATTGGAGCGGCAAACGCTTTACTTTTAAAAGTAAACCAGATAGGAACAGTATCCGAGGCGTTAGATGCTGCCAATATGGCTTTTAGATCAAAATATAACGTGATTGTGAGTCATAGATCGGGCGAGACAGAGGACACATATATATCAGATCTGGCTGTTGCTCTCGGTTGCGGTCAAATAAAAACAGGCGCACCAGTGAGGGGCGAGAGAGTTGCAAAATACAACCGACTATTAAGAATAGAGGAAGAACTCGGAGATGTTGCGGTATTAGACAGTGATCTTGAAAGATCAAGGTTTATTGGTTGAAAATAGACGTTCATCACTCCCGTGTAAGATAAACCTACACTTTGCTCTCGCTCTTCTACCTAAAGGTATTTGCGTATCCCAAAAATCTTTGATTTTTGAGGAGTGAAGAACCTGTAGGTTTTCACGGTCTTCATCTTCAAAACTTTCTCACTCTGGCACCGAAGTTTCTCGCTTTTGTAACGAATGCCTCTCCGTCCTTACCTAAAAAGTTTTTTACATTTGTCTCTATTTCTTTTGCATCTTTATCAATAATACCATAGACCGTTGGTCCAAAAGAACTTAAACCAGCACCTGCCGCACCGAGATCTCTAATCAAATCCATTAGATCTATTATGACTTCGGGCTGTAAATCCAGTTCTACCTTCTTAAAACCGATCTTCTGGATCCGGTTTATGCTCTCACCAAAAGAGCAGATATCCTTCTCCAGCAAGGACGGGATCATCTTTAACAGGATTATATGGCTCAGCTCTCTAACATCAGATAGATCGATGGGACAAAAATTTTTGAATATATCAACCTCTTCGCTACCATACAACTTTCTATCGATCTTCGGTGTTGCAATCAATATATTCCATTCTTCTGGAAAGTTGTATCGTGCAATTACCGGGGGAGGAGACGCAACAGACGCTGCCGATGGTGCATAATCTTTTTTATCACCTATCTCTCCAAAACTATGCCCACCATCCAGTATAAAACCACCATTCTCGAATGCCGCCGTACCTATACCAGAAGTTCCGCCTCTTCCTACAATCTTAGAAATATCCGCAGCGTTAAGTTCTTTGTCAAAAAGTTCAGCAACGGCTTTTCCTGCCGCAAGAGACATCTGGGTGCCTGAACCCAAACCTATATGAATCGGATAATCTTCCCTTACCCTGAATTCCACGTTCGTCTTGACGCCCAAGTAATCCAACATTCTTTTTGCTGCAGTTAAAATATGATTTCTTTGATCGATTAGATGATCTTCAGCCCGTCCTTTAAGACCAAAAACCCGTAACTCATCTGAAATTTTAGCCTCGACTAAAAATGTGGGTTTGCTTAATGTTATACCTATACCACCATCTACCCTTCCATCTATCCCGTTTAGGTCTATCAGTGTCAAATGTAACCGGGATGGTGTCTCTATTACAACTTTAAACTCGTTTTGAAAATTGTTATACGGGAACATCTCGTAAATATCTATCAAGATCTCCCCGTCTTTTATTATACTATAATTCCTACACAACAGAATCTCGTTCTCAAATATCCCAAAAACCTGGCTGATTTTTTTATCTGCGCGTAAAAAATTTATATTTTTTATTTCACGTCTTGACTCTATCTTATATTTCTTTAATATCTTGCCGATAGGTATATCTGCTCTAAATAAATCATTGCTAAATTGATCGTTTGCCCGTTTTAACGGAGCATATGATTTGGCATAGATCAGCGTTTTATTGTTGATGCTATTGTAAATCCTTACAACTCGCTCGTTTATCTCGTCTCCTTTGGATATATTCAGTCTTTCCGCAAGATAATCGTCCGCTTTGCCTATTTCCTGATAAATTGTCTCTATTTTAACCTCATTGCCCGTGAGTATCTCTAACGTGTTTGTTATAGAACCATCCGTGGTCAAAAGAAGCTTTTGTAGGGAGCTCAACCTTCCAACATCTTTTTCAATATTTTTTATCTTCTCTATCATCCTCAAATTGTCTCAAACCCTTTTTTCTTTTTTGATAAGAATCTATATCGTATCTAAATTTGCATAAAATTTATTTTGGTTATTTTGTATCGAACCGATCATAAAATCCTTGGTTTTAAAAATTATTTTAAAAAAGTATGATTATATCAAATCTCTATAAGTATATATATCTACCATATTCTTTATCTTTAAGGTTTACCCTTATTCCAGGACGTTCGGTCACCTTTCCTATTATCTTACAATCAATCCGATCCAAGATCTTCTTTTCTTCACCTGGCGGCACGATCATCATAAATCCCATCCCCATATTGAATGTTCGATACATCTCCTCTTTGTCCACACATCCAACCGATTCTAAGAATTTAAAAATAGGTTGTGGTTCTAATGGATCGTATATATCAAATCCATACTTGGTTATCCTCTTCAAGTTTAAAAGGCCGCTTCCTGTGATATGTAACAGTCCGTTCACTCTAACCTCTTTTATGATATCGATTACTTCACTATAGATCTTGGTAGGTATCAACAACTCTTCTCCTATCGTTTTATCACCATCAGGCAACAAATCATAGTACGTATAGTCTGAATCGTTGATAATTTTTCTTACAAGTGTAAAACCATTGCTATGTACCCCAGTACTACCGATAGCAATGATAGAATCTCCTGGTCGTATCTTCTGCCCGTTTATTATGCTGTCTTTATCAACCACACCGACGGCTGTTCCTGCAAGATCTATTCCTTTCACGATATCTGGAATAATTGCGCTCTCTCCCCCAACTATAGATATATTAGATATCTTAGCCCCCTCGTTGAGTCCCTTGCCTATCTCTCTTGCCAATCTGTCAAAAGGTTCTTTAACGACTCCTTTATCGGTATTCAAAAAGATATACTCTTCGTCCGTCTTACCGATCGCTATATAATCAACGAGTGCGAGAGGTGTTGCTCCGATGGCTATCAGATCGTTCACGTTCATTGCAACACAGTCTATTCCTATGGTATCCCATTTTTGTAATTCGTTAGCCACCAATATCTTGGTACCGACTCCATCCGTTGTTATGGCAAGTGAGAAATAGTCCAGATCGATTAATCCTGAATAATGACCTATTTCCGTCAACGGTCTGCCGAACCCTTCCCTCTTTGATTTTATCTCAGCGGTCAGAATCTTGATAAATCGTCCGGCTTTGTCTATATCTACCCCTGCATCTTTGTATCTCATAAAAGATCAAAATTTTATCGGTTTAATATTCCATATTTTATTGATTACTCTAATCTTTTAAAGTTCCGAGATCAAACTCGTTATGAAGCGCTAAGACTCCATCGTTTATCTGACTCTCTTTGACTACGAACGATATGTTCGCCTCCGATGATCCCTGGCTTATCATTATAACGTTTATATCCTCTTTTGCCAATGCAGAGAATACTTTTGCCGCTACACCCGGCGTGCCTATCATACTTGCTCCTATCACGGAGATTAATGCTACTTCTTTTATACAAGATATTGCTTTTACAACCTTATTGCTCTTCTCAAACGCTCTAACAATGGCTGTCCCTGGTTTGGATGGATTAAACGTGTTTTTTATCCTGACACATATATTCTTGCTCATGGCCGGTTCTAATGTTCTCGGATGAATGACGCTCGCTCCAAAGTACGATAATTCCATAGCCTCTAAATACGAAAGCACCGGTATCATCTGAGCATCTGGTACTAAGTCTGGATCAGACGTCATAATTCCATCGACATCGGTAAAGATCCAAATCTCATCGGAATCGATTGCAGCACCAACGATGGATGCTGTATAATCCGATCCGTCTCTACCTAACGTAGTGATTATGCCTTTTTTATTCTTTCCAATGAAACCGGTTATTACAGGTATTCCTTCTTTCAAAAATGGCTCAATATTTGATTTAATGAGTTCATAAGAGACTGATAACGGTCTAGCACTTCCAAATTTATCGTCTGTAATTAAACCTGCCTCGCCGCCTGTATATGATGCCGAGTTGATCCCTATCGATTTTAAAGATGCCGATACGATCGGGGCGCTCATCCTCTCCCCAAAAGACATTATGTAATCCAAGGATCTTAATGTTAACTCACCTATATACGAGATACCGAGCAGAACCTCGTTAAGTTCTTGTAGAATATCTTCTTCCTTATCAATAACGCTTTTTTGTATATCTTCATCAGAGATAGCATCTTTTATAGCAGAGATATGCCTGTTCTTTGTCTTTTGAATAAAATCATCTATTATGTCCTTTTTATAAAATTTGTTATTTTTAGCACCTGTTTTATCAAGAAAATCGTTTATTAGGTCCTTAGCAACGGAGATTAAACTATCAGTAACTCCTGAAAGTGCCGAGACTACTAATACGATCTCATTTTTTCCATTATCATAATAGTTTCTAACAATATGGGAAACATTCTTTATCTTCTCACCATTTGAGATAGAACTACCACCAAATTTCATTACAATCCTGATGAAAGCCACGCTCCTTTTTTAGCATTATTGAAGATTTCTTAAATATTTATGTGCAACATACGATTAATCTTGGATTTTTGCTTTAGTATGATATATACATACCGAATTTATACTTTTCTAATTTTATAAGATATTAAATGTAATAAGAATATAAGAAAAGATTTAACTTAACTTAATTTAATAATTTGATATATTGCACGATAAACATTTCTTTGTCTTCTTACAAATAATGATGATTGAGATTAAAAGATATGAGTGATATCGATGATTGAACCGGATGAGGACTTTTGGATCGATTTTTATCAGCAATATTATAGTACTGATATATCCAAGATCATAGAAAACTATAAAAAAGATGATCATAGTCTGATAATCGATTACAGAGACTTACTCATTAAAAGTCCAGAGATAGCTGATAGATTGATCGAAT
>DUJX01000128.1:5846-6314 GCA_013329575.1 Halobacteria archaeon
CGGAAGATAACCATTAGAGATATAAGAGGGACAGATATATCTAAATTTGTCTCAATAGAAGGAACCGTTAAGAAGGTTACAGAGGTCAGACCAAAGATAGTTACTGCCGTGTTCAGGTGCAAACTCTGTGGCTCTACATCAGAGATTCGTCAAGAAGGCAATAAATTTGTAGAAATCTCGTATTGTGAAAACTGCAAGAAAAATGTGCCGTTTGAGCTGGATCATGAAAAATCTCGTTTTGTCGATGCCCAAAAGATAAGACTGGAAGAGTATTCAGAGCGGTTAAAAGGGGGGGAACAACCCCAAACGATAGATGTATCCGTTGATGACGATTTGGCCGGAAAAGTATTACCTGGCGAGCGGATCATAATCAACGGAATTCTTAAATCTTATCAAAAAGAGGTACGTGGTGTTAAAAGTTTATTCTTTGATATATATGTCGTATGTAACTCAATAGAAGTTAAAGAG
>DUJX01000160.1 GCA_013329575.1 Halobacteria archaeon
CCGGTGCAATCATCTCTTGGAATACGAACATAGTGGCAGGGTTTATCCCTATCGTTGCAAATCCTGAATTTCTACTTCTGCCGTACCTTAAACGAAAACTACCTTTTTCATTAGAATAAGAAAAAACTGGTCGTCCTGCTATTATCTCGCTTAAAAAAGCATCTTCCTTCGCATGATCTTCTGGATCATCTTTATTATCCGATGATGTATTCTTGTTATTGATCAGATCGTCTATCCAGTCCCATCCCTTAAGCCCCATCTTCTCGACATACTTCTTTATTTTGGGTGCTTTCAAGTATATCCCTTCAGATATGACGAGAATCATTCCACCTCTCAATCGGTTAGTCTCTACCCGTTCCAGATTTCTGTTAGACGATACTTCTACTTTCTCTGTCGGTTCTCCATCTATACGGACAGGACAGTTCAGTACTATCCGTCTAATATCCTCTGGCGGCGGCATACGCTGGAGATGTGCAACCCTCTTGTATAATACAACCTCTTCGAGACATCGTTTGATCTCATCTTCTCGTGGGATATATCTATTAAGCCCCATCTCTCTTTGGATATAATCTGCTATCACAACAGATAACGCTTGAGCAGATCCTCCGGCGCTTCGGATAGGACCAGCATAATATAATCGTATGTATCTTGACCCATCATCATTACTATCTATCTTAATATCGGCGATCCCATCAATAGGTGCAGCGACAACACCCTCTGTCAAAATGGCTACCGCTGTCCGTATAGCAAAATTTATACCTTTTTCTAACGGTTCTATACGGTTAGCAAGCTCTTTTGCAATCTTGAACGCAACTTCTTCGCGCGTCATATCTTTCTCTAAACTTCGTATCTCATCGGCGATACCGTCAATCTTTATCAAAGACTCGACCCTATCGGCCAGATCTTTGGCAATATCTATCTCGACACGTTCGTGAGGATCGTATCCCATAGAACGAGCTTTTTTTGCCACGTCCAATGCTTTTTCGAGTTTTTCATCGAGAAATGAAAAATAATCTTCTATATCCATCTCTTGTATCTATCCTCCAAAATCTAATAGTTTTATATCCATAGTCTCTAGATCGATTATTGGGAATTTTCCAACATCCGGCACGATATTCCTTTCCTGCTGGAAAGATGTCTGTTCCTGCCATCCGCCGGTATTGAACAATAATGTGCTTCTGTACTCTCCTATACCGAATGTATGAACATGACCACAATGTAATATATCAGGAACGTTATCTATCACGAGAAAATCTTTTCCTGCAGGAGTCATCGGGACCGTCCCATAAGTAGGAGAAAGGTGCCTCATCTTTAACATCTGTACCATGGATGGAATAGGATTTTTATAATCCGATCCAGAAAACTCTTGAATCAGATAATCTAATGATCTCCCATGATACGATAAAATACTCGTCCCGTTTATATCGATATAGCAGGGATTCCCAACAAACTTTACCTGTTCCGTCTTATCCAAAAAAAGATTTTGGATGGATTCGGGAAATGATGGCTGCGGTTCTGCCTGTCTAACTGCGTCATGGTTCCCTGGTAAGATAATTATCTCTATATCATCAGGTATCTCACTAAATAAAGATGCGACCTCTTTATATTGGCTTGATATATCGGTTATGCTAAGGCTTCGTTCTTGGTTTGGGTATATACCGATGCCATCAACACAATCGCCCGCGACTATTATGCAGTCTAAATCTCCTGCAACCTCTTCATCTTTTCTTATAAATTTTATCAATTCTTCCCATTTTTTGGAGTTAAACATCTTGCTTCCAACATGTATATCCGATGTTAAGCCTACTTTACCATGGGATTTTACCTTTGTTCTCTCTACGGGGATCTCTGGACGATAGAATTCTTCTGCAATCAAAATTTTTTTGCTAATAAATCCTTTTATACCTATAACCTCGTCTAACAGAATATTTTCATCTTTAGCCTTTGAATCTTTAGAAAATAGTGTATTGATCGTGCCTGTCTCATCCTCTATCGTGATAATCTTATGCCCATTCTTCGTATTACTGATATTTGATACGATCCCTACCACGAATATAGGTCTACTCTCGTTGTTTATAACATTCTTTATCGGTGTTACAGCCAATCTTTTCTTGAATATGCTGCTAAGTCTTTGAAATTTATCGATAAAAAGATTTAAAAAGCCCGTATAACTCTCTTCAGCATAACATGTGCTATATTTTACATTAATCCTGTTTTCTTTATCTTTTTTTATCCCATTATTATGAAGATCATACAAAAATTTAAGATGATCGGGCATGATGACCGGATCTGAATTATCCATCTTAGAACAGATGTCTTCTATAACCTGTATTATCTTTTTATCATCTTTAAAATCTTTAATAAGGCTTAAAGCATCATTGTTTATAAGAAAACCTCTATTTAGAACCAATCTAATTATCTCATCATCATCCATTTTATAGCTATATTTTTATAATTTAAGAATATATAACTATCTTCAATGAGACGACGGGATCGAGACGATACAAAAGAGAGAGGATTCTTTTCACGATTGGCCATGTCCATACTCGGTGTTCTATCTTGTCTACTCTTGATTTTTGGCATTTTTTATATTGCAACCGGTCTTGTTACTCCGTTTGTCGCAGTGCAAGGCTCCAGTATGGAACCTAACATACATGAAGGAGATCTCATAATAATGGTATCTATAGATCGTTATGGAGATCCGATACCGTATATTGATGGAAGAGAGACCGGTTATGAGATGTTTGGCAATTATGGTGATGTAATCATTTATAGACCTGATGGTAATAATGATCGATCACCAATAATCCACAGGGCAATCGCTCATCTCGGAAAAGGTGATAATCTGTTCATCACGATAGATGAAGATGTCTATGTCTTCAATGATATGCCGTATGATGGATACTTAACAAAAGGGGATAACAAAGCGACGAATCATATGTTTGATCAACCATTTATATCAAAACCCGTAAAAAAAGAGTGGATTATCGGAAAAGCCAAGTTTAGAATCCCTTACCTGGGATATTTAAGTATAATACCCCGCAAGATTGTATCAGAATCTTTTTTTAACCTACCTTTGATGATTTAATTAAAAAATAAAATGTTTGTTTATCGTTAGTCGGTTTGTATTTTTTGGGTATTTTATCTTAAAATAGATCGATATAATAATTTAATAATACATCAATTAAGAATACATTAATATAACAGGTTTAACTAGGATTAATCTAAATAATATTGGAAGGAGAGTTATGCTTTGGCTTGATGAAGAGTATGGAGAAGGGGGTTACTGGTATTTCAATCCGAAAAATTACGCTAGACCTATGTATAAAAAGCCTAAACAGGCAGAAGAGACGCCTGACGTTAGTATGGCAGGATTAGAGAATACTGCAATCAAAGGGATTAAATCTATCATAGATACAAAAGATGAGAACGAGGAAGAGTATAGATCTCAACTTGAAAATCTCTCTTTTACGACGAGAGAGATGGCACCTTCTCAGGTTATTCCATTAGATGATGCAAAAAAAATAGTGGAAGATATTGCACAACCCCTCGTCAAGATAGATTGTATCTGTAGAAGGATGACGAGAGCAACATTGGAAGGAGATGAAAGACCTAGGTCATGCCTCGCATTGGGTGTTGGTATGCTGTCTTGGGAGCT
>DUJX01000056.1 GCA_013329575.1 Halobacteria archaeon
GTCAAAATTTGCTATTATATCTGTAGCCAATACCCTACCTGCAGCCTTTTCGATGGGTATTGTTTCAACTTTATCGATTGGTTTAATATTATTTTTAATTACATCTATCGCTTCTTCTATGGAGATCAGATTGTTTAATCCTCTTTTCATATACGGTCACATCTTCCCAATCTATTTAATTATATTTTATTTAATTATTAATTATTAGAAAATACAACAATACAAAACAAATATAAATATTTAGATATTAGATAAAGATACTATGAAAAAAACAGAAAAGATCTTTCAACCAATGATGATTGGCAATATAGAGATAAAAAACAGGATAGCAATGGCTCCGATGGGAATTATGGGTTTAGGAACACCTGACGGAGGTTTTTCAAAGAGAGCAATAAACTACTATGTCGAAAGAGCTAAAGGGGATGTAGGGCTTATAATTACAAGCGTTTCAAAGATAGAGAATGAGATAGAACGGTTTAGTATGCCATCTTTCCCGTGTGTCACGATGAATCCCATGCATTTTATAAGCACAGCGAGCGAACTGACTGAACGTGTTCATTCGTACGGATCAAAGATTTTTCTTCAGCTTGCCATCGGTTTTGGCCGTGTTGCAGCGCCTCAGATGCTTATTGACAGGCCCATTGCACCTTCTGCAATACCAAATTATTGGGATCCGACTGTTACATGCAGAGAGCTTACTACAGAAGAGGTTGAATCATTGGTGAAAAAAGCAGGAGAATCTGCAGAGATCGCTGCCGCGTCTGGATTTGATGGTGTAGAGATACATGCAGTCCATGAAGGATATCTGCTTGATCAGTTTACCATAGAACTATTCAACAGAAGAAGGGACAAGTATGGAGGAACCCTTGAGGGACGGTTAAACTTTCCGATAGAGATAGTAAAAGAGATTAAAAAGAGAGTTGGCAGGAGTTTTCCTGTTTCTTTGAGGTATAGCATCAAAAGTTATATCAAAGACTGGAACCAAGGCGGTCTACCCGATGAGAAGTTTGAAGAGCGGGGTAGAGATATTGATGAAGGGTTAAAAGTTGCAAAAATCCTTGAAAAGGCAGGATACGATGCGTTCGATGCTGATGGTGGATCTTATGATGCATGGTATTGGGCACATCCGCCTGTTTACCAGAAGCATGGGTGCTATCTTCCGTTGACTGAAAAATTAAAAGAAGTGGTCTCGGTTCCAGTACTGGTGGCAGGAAGGCTCGATATTCCTGATCTTGCAAAAAAAGTCTTAAACGATGGTAAAGCGGCAGATATGATCGTTATTGGCAGAGGATTATTAGCAGATCCATACTGGCCAAAAAAAGTTTTAAGAGGAGAGACAAAAAGGATTAGGCCCTGTATAGGATGCCAGGATGGATGTCTCGGTAGAATATTTATTGGTAGGCCGTTATCGTGCGCGGTGAACCCTGCTTGCGGTAGGGAGGACGAATACGGTATCAAAAAAAGTTCCATATCTAAAAAAGTTATGGTAATAGGCGGTGGTGTTGCAGGTATGGAGGCAGCACGAGTATCTACGATCAGAGGGCATAAAGTTACGCTATACGAAAGGAGTGATAAGTTAGGCGGGCACTTAATAGAGGCTTCCGTTCCAGAATTCAAGAACGATGTTGAGCGGCTTTTAAAGTGGTACGAAAACGAATTAAAAGAGTTAAAAGTGAACATAAAGCTAGATACTGAAGTCATGCCAAAAATGGTCTTGGATAATAAGGATGATGTGGTGATCGTCGCTACAGGTTCGTCTCCATTGATCCCTGCTATCGATGGCATAGATAGTAAAAATGTCATAACAGCAATAGATGCCCTTTTAGGAAGTAAACCTGTTGGGAATAATGTGTTAGTCGTAGGGGGAGGCCTGATAGGCTGTGAGACTGCGTTATGGCTAGCAGATCATGGAAAAAGTGTGATGATAGTAGACGCATTAGGAGATCTTATGATTGCCGGTCTGCCTATATGCCATGCAAACAGAACGATGCTCATAGACCTTCTAAAATATAAGAAAGTCAATATATTGGCAAATACAAGCCTTGATCGTATATCGGACAATGAGGTGGTTATCATAGACAAAAACTTTAATAAAAAAACGATATCATCGGTAGACACGGTAATATTAGCAACAGGCCTTAAGCCGAATAATGACTTTTACAAGTCTCTCATAGGTAAAATACCAAATATTTATGCTATCGGAGATGCAAGAAAACCGCAAAATATAATGTATTCGATCTGGGATGCCTATGAATTATGTAGAGAACTATAAATGAAATAATAAACAAAAGTATGCTCAAAATTGTATTTTATTTTTTTAAACTTTCAAAATTTTATGATCTGCATGATAGAAAAATTTAAGACAGAATTTAAGTCCTCACATAGTCCAATCTTGATAAATCATTAAAAGTATTCGGTTTGTTTCAGGTATTTATACGTACTTTATATAATTTTATGCTACAATTTTTGTAACCGTTTACTTACTCTGTTCATATTATTAACATATTACGGCAAATTATGTCAAAATGTCAAACTCAAAAAGATTTATATTTTTAAACTATAATTAGAACGGTTATCATGAATCAAGCACAGACAATGGCAGAGAAGATTCTGTCAAATAAAATAAAAAAAGACGTTTATGCGGGGGATATGATTATCTCACCGATAGATTTAGCATTTGCTCACGATGGAACGCTGCCTTTGGCGATAGAAAAGATGGAAGAGATGGAAAGCAGAAAAGTCTTCGATAAAGACAGAGTTCTTGTAATATGCGATCATGCATCTCCATCACCGAGCGAAAAAGTATCCAACGTTCATATAATGATGAGAAGATTTGCCAAAGAGAACGGATTGAGATTATACGAGAATGGAGACGGAATATGCCACCAAATCGTCTTGGAAAAGTTTTCAGCACCGTATAAAGTAATAGTAGGTGCGGATAGTCATACATGTACTCATGGAGGGTTGGGTGCCTTTGCCACCGGTATGGGATCTACTGACATAGCCGCGGCGATGATATATGGAAAAACCTGGTTTAAGGTGCCTGAAGCATACAAGATAGAGGCAAACGGAACTTTAAAAACAAATGTCTTCTCAAAAGATTTGTTTTTATATATAGCAGGCAAAATAGGGGCGGATGGTGCTACGTATATGTCTTTAGAGTTTTTGGGATCTACCATACGAGATATGAGCATAGAGTCAAGACTGACGATGACGAACATGGCAATAGAAGTAGGCGCAAAGTGTGGGATTATGGAGGGAGACGAGAGGACAAAAGAGTTTTTAAGAAGATACGGAAGAGAAAAAGAGTTCAAAGAGTTGTCTCCAGATAAAGATGCAGCATATAAAGAAGAACTTTACATCGATTCAGAAGATATCGAACCGATGGTTGCTTATCCTCATAAAGTAGATAACGTTGCCCCAGTATCGGATTATGCTGGTCTGGAGATAGATCAGGTCTGTATTGGAAGTTGTACTAATGGGCGGTTGGAAGATTTAAGAATAGCTGCAAAGATTCTTAAAGGGAAAAAATCAAAGAGCCGGTTGGTGGTATATCCTGCAAGCCGTGATATTCTTATAAAAGCAATAAAGGAAGGATTGATAGATATTCTTGTCGATGCAGGCGCTGCCGTATGTCCTCCGGGTTGTGGTTTTTGTATCGGACGGACGATAGCACTGGGAGACGGAGAAGTGGCACTGTCTACCCAGAACAGAAATTTTAAAGGGCGAATGGGAAATAATAATGCCGAGATTTATCTATGTTCTCCGGCTACCGCGGCTGTAAGTGCGATAAACGGTAAGATTACCTATCCAGACATATAAACGATGTGTAATAATAATGTACAAGATGATAAATAAAAAAAATAAAAATTATACAGGTGGTAGTTAAAATGTCCCCAGAAGTATTGAGAGTGTTTCCTTCCGATATAAATACAGATGAGATCATATCTGGAAAATATAAGTATGATGAGCTTGATATGGGCAGATTGGCGGTACATACGTTTGAAAGCATAGATAAAAGTTTTTATAATGATGCAAAATCTAAAAAAGATCTTATAATCGTTGCAGCCAAGAATTTTGGATGCGGTTCTAGTAGAGAACAGGCACCACAGGTTTTAAAAGCGTGTGGTATTTCTTGTATTATTGCAGAAAGCTTTGCACGGATTTTTTACCGAAATTGTTTTAATATTGGTCTTCCTGCAATAGAATGCAAGGATATAGCCGAGAAAGTAAGTAAGGGAGATGAGCTAGAGATAGATTTTGAGGCAGGAACGATAAAAAATCTAACAAAAGGAGAGACATACAAATTTAAGCCGATACCCAACTATATAAGGGAGATATTAGATGCAGGAGGCCTTATCCCTCTTTTAAAAAAGAAGGGCGGTTTTTAAGGTAATTTTTAGCATTTAAATAAAATGGCCAACAAAACAGAGACAGAAAGCATAGAAAAAGTTGTGAATGAGTTAATAACGAGTAAGATGTTAGGACGAATAGACGAAAGTATCGAAGAATCAAGCATCGAAGAGATCATAACCCGATATAAGAAAGATATCGCGAAAAAGACCGGCGTAGATAAACTCTTAAAAAATTCTGAAATTTTGAGATATTTACAAGGCGGGAGAACAGATGGGAATGATCAAGATATCTTCGAGCATATCCAAAAATACCTTATAAAAAAACCTACAAAGACTATAAGCGGTGTCGCAGTCGTTGCAGTAATGACATCTCCTGCTGCATGTCCTCATGGCCGATGTGTCATGTGCCCAGGAGGTTTGGCCAACAACACGCCTCAAAGTTATACTGGGTTTGAACCTGCTGCTATGAGGGGTGCCCAATGTAATTACGATCCATACTTGCAGGTCAGGCATAGATTGGAACAGATCTCTGCCATAGGGCATCCTATCGGAAAGGTTGAACTTATCGTGATGGGAGGGACGTTTACATCGAGAGATCTATCTTATCAGGAATATTTTATCAACGAATGTCTAAGAGCAATGAACGAGTTTTATAATAATGAAAGAGAGCGAGAGCAGATAGAAACGGGACAAAAAACGTTGCCTATAGTAGAGAACGAAACAGCAAAGGTAAGAAATGTTGGTATCACTTTTGAAACAAGGCCCGATTATTGTAAAGAGAAAGAGATAGACACGATGCTTAATTTAGGTGGAACAAAGGTGGAACTAGGCGTTCAAACGGTATATGATGATGTTTTAAAAAGAATTAATAGAGGGCACACGGTAAAAGATTCTATCAATGCGAATAGATTGTTGAGGGATAGTGGACTGAAAGTCGGTTTTCATATGATGCCGGGGCTTCCATCATCCAATTTTAATAAAGATTATGATATGTTCAAAGAAATATTTAATAACGAGGATTTTAAGCCGGATTATCTAAAGATATATCCTACACTCGTTACGGAAGGAACGGAATTATACGATTGGTGGATGAAGGGATTATATAAGCCTTATTCAACAGAAGATGCTGCAAAACTGATCGCAGAAGTAAAAAAAATCACGCCGCCATGGGTTAGAATCCAGCGAATCCAGCGAGATATACCAGCCCCACATATAGTAGATGGGGTTAAAAAGAGTAACATAAGGCAGATAGCACAAGACATATTGGAGAAAGAGAATAAACGATGCAGGTGCATTCGATGCCGAGAGGTCGGGCATACCGATAAGGAGCCTGAAAATATCGACCTATCACTAATAAAATACGATTGTTCGGGTGGAGAAGAATTTTTTATATCGTATGAAGATATGGCCAAAGATATACTCATAGGTTTTACACGTTTAAGATTTCCTGCATCACCATACCGAAGAGAGATCAGCAATGATACAGCCTTAATCAGAGAACTTCATATATATGGACAGATGTTGAACATTGGGGAGAGATCTGATAATGACGGAAAGAATAATAAGATATGGCAACATCGAAGCTATGGAAGATTGTTGATAAGTAAGGCTGAAGAGATTGCGAGAGATAATGGTTTCAAAAAATTGGCGGTATGCAGTGGTATCGGAGTACGAGAATATTACCGAAAGTTAGGTTATAGTCTTGATGGAGTCTATATGTCAAAATATATTTAGATTATATCGGTTATCTTTAAGTACCAAGGACGCGTGGCCCAGAGGATAAGGCGACGGCCTCCTAAGCCGTAGATCGGGGGTTCGAATCCCCCCGCGCCCGTTACCTTTTTATTAGAAAAATTAGAAAGCTTAAAAAATATTGGTATCTTCGTCCCTGCCTAGATAGGCTATCTTCGTAATAAAGATCTATCATAACGATAAAGATATTATATCGCAACGCCAAATTATTTTTTTCGGATTATATCACCTTTTTTATGCTAAATCGTTTAAGATAATGATTAATTATTCTAAAAAAGTATATCTAATAGTTATCAAATAAA
This sequence comes from Halobacteria archaeon, assembly GCA_013329575.1. Taxonomy (GTDB): domain Archaea; phylum Halobacteriota; class Methanoliparia; order Methanoliparales; family Methanoliparaceae; genus Methanoliparum; species Methanoliparum sp8915u. The sequence continues at coordinate 6,410 of DUJX01000056.1, forward strand.
CATATACCTGATTTTTTTAATTTTTTTTAAATTTTTAACGTATAGATAAACATATGGTTAGAACAAAATGATAAGCCATCCACTGACGGTTATTCAATTTAGTACGATAAGCTTACCCAGCATTATCGTACATACAGTATTGAGGTATCATCCAGTAATCTTTAAGCTTTTCTGTACACTCTGTCTATTTACGATTCTTGTTTTAGTACTACTACTTCCTCTTTTGTCAAAGAAGATTAGCAGGAATATGGAACCTTTCTTCTTATTAATGGGCATACTGGCACTCACAATCTCGCATTTTCTTAGCGGTGGAATCAGTGGATGGAGTAGTGAGATAGTTGTAAACGCGTTAAAAGCACCTCTTTTTATTGATAGTATCCCATTCGGGATATTTCAAGTGGTGTTAATAGCAGGATTGGTATTATCTCTTTTTTATAAACCATTTTATAACTTTATTGATTCAGCAATAAAGAAAATGGGAGTACCGGTCTTTCTTTTTCTATTAATAGTCGGTCTAAGTCTAGTATCAAGCATAATTTCTGTAATAGTCGCATCCGTAATCCTCTCGGAAGTAATGGTAGTCTTGCCGTTGGAACGAGATAAAAAGATAAATGCAACGATAATAGCATGTTTTGCCTTAGGACTTGGCGCAGTTTTAACACCAATAGGCGAACCGTTGAGTTTGATTACCATAGCAAAATTAAGCGGCGAACCATACTATGCAGGTTTTACGTTTATGTTCAGTCTTCTTGGACGTTATGTACTCCCTTGTATAATATTTATCGCTCTTTTTGGTGCCATCTATTCGACACGAGGAGTAAGTATAAATAATATTGAAATGACAGCCGATCATGACCCAGAATCGATAAAAACAGTATTATGGAGATCTATCAAGATTTACCTTTTTATTGCAGGATTGACGTTCTTAGGAGAAGGACTTATGCCTTTAGTCATATGGTATTTCTCAAAACTTCCGCCCGTTTTGCTGTATTGGATAAATATGATCTCAGCAGTACTCGACAATGCCACATTAGCATCTGCAGAGATTGGGCCTAACTTATCAATATTACAGATAAAAAGTGCATTGATGGGTTTATTAATCTCAGGAGGCATGCTTATTCCAGGAAATATTCCAAATATTCTCTGTGCTGATAAATTAAAAATATCTGGCAAGAAATGGGCAAAATTAGGTATACCGATGGGTTTGGTACTTATGGTTGTATTTTTTTTAATTCTCTTTTTACCTACCTGGTTATAATATCATGCTATCTTTATATGATATTATTAATCTTATATGAGACTATAAGACGATCTTATACGAAAATTAATAATAAAGAGTGAGATTATGAGAGCTTTAAAAGCAGAACTTCTTTATGATGGTACTAATGTCAAAAAAGATAAATATATCGTTTTCAACGAGAGAATAACCGATATAACCGATAAAAAACCTGATTGTGAGATAATAGGCGAAGGAGTGATAACGCCAGCTTTTATAGATGGGCATTGCCACATAGGTCTGGAGAGGTCTGGAGAACCGTATTATGAGGAGGAGACAAACGACGAACTTCAACCGATAGCTCCTCTTAACAACGTTATAGATTCGATCTATATGGATGATTCCTCATTCAAAGAGAGCTTAGAATTTGGCGTATTGTATTCTCACGTCATGCCAGGAAGCGGAAACATAATTGGGGGCAGAACAGCCTTGATAAGAAACTGGCAGACGAACATTGATGATGCCCTGTTCTGTGAGATAGGTATTAAGGCAGCCTTGGGTTATAATCCTCGATCAACGCACGATTGGAAGGGAGAACGGCCTACAACGAGGATGGGCACAATCGGGTTGCTGCGAAGAGAACTTTATAAAGCAATCAAGGCGCGAGATCTATTAAAAAAAGAGAAAAAGGAGATAGAAGAGATAGATCCGATCACTGAGTCTCTTATACACATCATTGATGATAAACCGCCTCTCATGGTGCACGTCCATAAGAGTGACGATGTAATAATCTTAAAAAAACTTGCAGACGAGTTTAATCTTAACGTTATTGCGAATCATTGCGGGGATGTCTTTCTCGAAGAGACATGGAAGATGATAAAAAACGCAGATATTCCGATTATTTACGGACCGATCGATTCATTCGCCCATAAAGTAGAGTTAAAACACAGTTCTTGGAGAAACGTTGAAGGTCTCATCAAAGTCAATCCAAAATTTGGTTTAATGACGGACCATCCTGTTATGCTTCAAAGGGATCTCTTTCTTCAGCTAAGACATTTTTTAAGGTTTGGAATGAAAAAAGAACGGGCTATATCCTTAATAACCAAGGAAAATGCGGAAATTCTGGGATTAAAAGACTTAGGCACAGTTGAAAAGGGTAAAATTGCCTCACTAGTATTATGGGACGGCGACCCTTTCTCGTTAGAATCGAACGTTAAGATATGTGTATGTGAAGGTAGCATTATAGAGATAGAATAACATTAATATAAAAATAAAAATTAAGAGTAGGTAACGTTATAATACGTTACCTGCTTACCTAAAAAACCTAAACAAACTAAAATTTGGATATACTATCTTAGTTTTTAGCGATATCCTTTTTTATCTATTTACTTGGAAGCGGCGTATCGTACACCAGCCAGTTAGCCCAATCTACCATTCTGACATCCTGGTATTCTTGTCCTCCCACAGTACCAGACACCTGTTGTGTATAGAACGTTGGGAGCATCAATATCGTATGCATGCATCCAGTGCCTAACAACCCAACCACGTGCGGATCATTATTTGTATAATCCATTATTTCATCCAACGCTGTATTTAGATAGTTTTCCCACTGCTTTGGCGTCCATTTCAGGAACATCGGGCCTAAAATAATATCGTTTTCGTAATCGAATATTATGAATTTATCTTCGTGATCCTCTATCGGATAGGCATCGTGAATCCATTCCGCCAGCCATATTATCTGACCGTCATCCTTAAGATAACTCATAGCCTCGTTCGGTATTATATCAGTGTATCCCCAGTTTGACCGCTGTAGATCATTTTCCTCATATCCAGGAGGACAGATCAACCCCGGACCACAATCGGAGAACATATCTACTGGTTTGTCCTGACCAAAAGCCTCTTTAGCATCTAGCCAGTTTGCCCAACAACCATATCCTCCCGCACTCGA
>DUJX01000142.1 GCA_013329575.1 Halobacteria archaeon
TACTGAAGTGCGCGAGCCTTCGGGAAGCTGAGTTCGCTGCCAAGGCAATCTCAATCTTCAATCTATCTATTTTTATATTTTTATTTGTTCTTTATCGTGTTATCGTATTCTAATATCCTTCAAGCCTATCAGATATGCTTTTTATTCTTTTTGTTATTTGTATTCCTATCTGTTATCTTAAAAAATTAAAAAAAAGGCTAAAATCTCTACAAAAGGATAAAAGGATGAGGAGACATATTCTTGCTATAATCATATTATGATAAAAAATAGTATCTTATGATTACCCTATTTTATGTGTAGATTCGTCTTTAAGCAAGATAAATTCGATGGATCAGATTGCTACTATTTTGCAACTTTCGACAAAATTTTTTGAGAATGGAAGAAAAGATGCTGCATGAAGATGCGTGTATGTTGCTAAGGTATTATGAACCATTACGCCATCTCGGCCGTCTTTTATACCTTCGCCGCGAGTGAGATTTATTGCATAGGTTTTTTCATTACAGAACGCGATCGATCTGTGAAATTCGTGTCCTATAAACTCATCATTCTTTTTAGCTATAATCGAATCCTCTATAAATTTTCCTAAGACATAGTTTACTATTCTTCTATCTCTGTTCATTGACGAATATCCGTCTATTAACCCAACAAAAGAATATTCATCGTTTTTTATCTCCATCTTATCCATTAAATAAACTAAACCGCCGCATTCTGCAAAAACGGGTTTATCTTTCTCGCAAAACTTTTTAATGGAGGTCAGCATGCTCTTATTAGATTCTAATTCTTCCGCATAAAACTCAGGATATCCTCCGCCGATATACAACCCGTCAACATCTGGTAATTTCCTGTCATGAACAGGGCTAAAATATACCAATTCTGCACCTGCATTATCTAAAAGGTATAAATTATCGTAATAATAAAAATTAAAAGCCTCATCCATAGCAACACCAATTTTTATCTTTTTTGGTTGCGGTGACCGAGTAAAGATCGTATCCGACTCAATTGATCCATTTTTTCTGTAATTATCTATGTTTTTGGCAGATTTAGCAATGGATACGACCTTATCTATATCTACGTAGTCTGCTATAAGTCTCTTAATATTTTCTACTGTAGTAGAAAAATTTTTGTCTGTTATCTCCCCCTCTATAGCCGGCACTAATCCCAGGTGTCTCATTTTAATACCGGTGAATTTGTCCCGTGGTATTAATCCTAATACTTCCAGATTAGTATACTCGTTTATTGCCTCTTCTGCCTTCTCTCCGTGTCTTTTACTCCCCAAATGGTTTAAAATAACACCACTAATGTTTATCTCCGGATCAAACGATTGGTAACCTTTAACCAGTGCTGCTACGCTTCGTGTAATGCTTCGTGCATCTATGACTAATATTACAGGTGTTTTTAATATTTTGGCAATCTGAGCAGTACTCCCTATATCACTCAGTGCGGAGTATCCTTCATATAGTCCTCTAACACCTTCAATTATCGATATATCAGCATCCTTGGTCGCATCGAAGAAGATATCTTTTATTATATCATCCTTCATTAACAATCCATCGAGGTTCCTAGAAGGTCTACCTGTGATGAAAGAATGATAACTTGGATCTATATAATCTAATCCTACTTTAAATGGCTGAACTACGTATCCATTATCCTTTAAATTAGCCATTAAACCCATTGAAACAGTGGTTTTTCCGGCAGAGCTTCTGTCTCCTGCAATAAGTACCCGATAATTCATATTTTTCTCTCAAAAACCATTATTTTTCAATATTTATTTTATAAATGGTGCATTATAAAATAGGTAGATACTCTTTCAGTTCCCACTCGGTCACCTGAATGCGATAATTATCCCATTCGATCTTTTTAGACCCGATCAACTTGTTGAAGATGTGATCGCCGAGAGCATCTCGCACGAGATCGCTCTTCTCCGTCAGCGTGATCGCCTCGATCAGGCTACCTGGAAGGACCGTTATTCCTCTCTCCGAAAGATCGGCCGCGCTCATACAGTATACATCCTCCTCGATCGGTGCCGGTAACTCCATCCTCTGTTTTATTCCCTCTAATCCGGCTGCCAACATTACTGAAAATGCCAAATACGGATTGCATGCTGGATCTGGACTCCTTAACTCTATCCTCGTCGACTCCTCCTTGCCTGGCTTGTACATCGGCACCCTAATCAGCGTAGACCTGTTTCTGCGCGCCCATGATACGTATACCGGCGCCTCGTACCCCGGCACAAGCCGCTTATACGAGTTCACCCACTGGTTCAGTACAGCCGTTATCTCCGGCGCATATCTCAGTAACCCCGCTATATACCACTTCGCTTCGTCCGATAGATGGTATACATCGCCTGCATCAAAAAAAACATTCTTGCTGCCCTTGAATAACGATTGATGAACATGCATTCCGCTCCCGTTTACCCCTATCAGCGGCTTCGGCATGAACGTCGCATAATACCCGTACTGCTGCGCTATCTCTTTCACTACAACACGATACGTCATCACCGTGTCNNATACCCATCTTTTCTAAAGTAAGAATGGTATCCCTGCGAAGATCGTTAGCCGCATCGAGCGTGGTTAGATCGAAATACCCGCCATCATCGAGCGTCTCTGTACATTTATCGTTCTTAAAATAGAAGAATTCCAGTTCCGGACCGACATTGAACGTGTAACCGTCATCCTCGATCCTCTTTAAGCATCGCTTCAATGCATACCTCGGATCACCCTCGTACGGCTTACCATCCGGCTTAAGAATGTCACAGAACATCTTCGCAACAGGATGGTCCTTTGGACGCCATGGCAAGAGCGAAAACGTCTTCGGATCAGGCTTCGCTATCATATCACTCTCGTCTATCCTCGCAAATCCCTGGATCGATGACCCATCAAACCCCATTCCTTCTCTAAACGCTCCGTCTAACTCCCTCGGCGTTATTGAAAAACTCTTCAGCCTTCCTAATACATCTGTAAACCATAAATGAACAAATTGTATCTTATTTTTCTCTACATAATCGAATACTTTATCAGTAATCTCTTTATCATTGTCCATATTCTCTTTGATCTCCTTTGTACGGTGTTATATTATTTTATTTAAATTTTTCTTAATTTTAAAAAGAGCTGCATTGAAAGTTATTTATATTGTTAATATCGTTAATTACTATATAGATAATAAAAAACTTATCTATGGAGGCTGATAAAATGAATAAAAATATTATAGATCCTGTTTATTTTTATAATTTTGAGACGAGGAAGAGTTTAGTAATAGAACGGGCAATAAGACGGTTGTATGAGAACCTGAATTTTATGGTCAGTAAAGGTGATATCGTTGGAATAAAGGTTCATATGGGCGAGCATGGAAATGAGACTTTTTTAAAACCACAGAATGTCAAAACTTTTGTTAATATAGTCAAAGACAATGGCGGAAAACCTGTAATATTTGATACAACAACACTATATAATAAAAGAAGGAACAATGCTTTAGATTATTATGATGTGGCAATAGAACACGGATATAGCTATGCTACCTTGGGCGCACCGATTATAATAGCAGACGGGTTAAAAGGGGATAAAGGACGGATTGTTGAAATTGAGAACGGTGCTATACACGAGGTAGAAGTGGCGATAGATCTTTTCGATATGGATTCTTTGATCGTCCTGAGCCATTTTAAAGGGCATAACCTGACCGGATTTGGAGGGGCAATAAAGAATATGGGGATGGGATGTGTAACAAAGAATGGTAAGATAGCACAACATATCATTCTTTCTCCGGACATCGATGAAGAAAAGTGTAAAGGTTGCGGGACATGCGTAAAAATTTGCGGATTTGGCGCACCTTATCTGGTCGACGGAGTAGCAAAAATAGACAAAGAAAAATGTGTCGGATGCTCCGATTGTTTTTTTAGCTGTCCTGAAGGTGCATTAGTATATAAGAGAGAGAGGCGAGACGAGGTTCAGGATAGGTTAGCATCTGCGGCATCTGGAGTAAAATCGCTTTTTATCGATGAAAAAATCTGTTTTTTCAATTTTATGTTGGATATAACGGCATCCTGTGATTGTGTCAATGCGTATATGAGACCGATCTTATCGGATATCGGAATCATGGCATCGATGGATCCTGTAGCGATAGATAGAGCATCATTAGATAGAGTATATAAGTCTGGAGGGAAAGACATATTCTATAATCTTCATGGGTTATACGGAGAACGACAACTTGAGACGGCTGAGAGGTTAGGAATGGGGAATATGGAGTACGAACTAGTAGAGATTTAATATATATATGATGAAGAGATGACGAATGGTTTGATGATTAAGTTTAATGATTAAAAATGTTTATGAAGATCGTATTAAGATAAACATAATAAAATGAAAGATGTAATAATCTAATAAAAATAAGCTAGGGTAATAAGATGTTTATAAGTTTGAAAGATGGGAAGATCGCAGTAAGGTTGGCTAGAGATGCTATTGAAAAATATATAAAAGATGGTATAATCATAGAACCGATAAAAAAGCCCCCATTTGATAAAAAGATGGGTGTCTTTGTCACGATAAATAAAAATGGAGATCTTAGAGGATGTATAGGTTATCCATATCCGATTAAAGAACTGGGTGATGCTATCGTAGATTCAGCGATAAGCGCCGCTACACAAGACCCAAGATTTCCACCGGTAAGAGCGGATGAACTTGACCAAATAAATTTAGAAGTAACGATATTGAGCGAACCACAGCGACTGAATGTAAAAGATAGAAAGGATCTTCCAAAAATGATAAAGATAGGACAGGATGGACTCATTGTAAAGAAAGGTTTTTATCAGGGATTGTTGCTTCCTCAGGTACCGATAGAATGGGAATGGGATCCGGAAGAATTTCTCTGCCAGACGTGTTTTAAGGCAGGATTGCCACCAGATTGTTGGTTGGATAAAGATACGGAAATATATAAATTTGAGGGGCAGATTTTTGAGGAAGAGGGTGACGACGTGGTAGAGAAAAAATTTAAAGAAGATTTGTCTTAAAGATTAAAGATGCGTGGTATCTCTAAAGAAAAAAATATAAACGGGCTCGTGGTCTAGTTGGTTATGANNATGACGTCGCCTTCACACGGCGAAGTTCCGGAGTTCAAATCTCCGCGAGCCCATTTCATTATATGGGGTTTAGATTAGATGTCTAAAGTGGTATTTGACATAGATGGGGTGGTGATAGATATCCTATCTATGATCCTTGATATGTATAATGAATCATTCGACAAAGAATACAGATGTAAGGATATACAAGAATGGAATCTATCCGATCTACCTCTGTCCAAAGAGGAGATAACGGATCTGTTTTACGAAGCATATATGATTCCAGAAGATAAATTAAAATATTATGCGGGTGGAGCAGATTTATTAAAGAAACACCAAAAAGACGAGGTTTTTTTTATAACCGGAAGAGATAAAGAGTACAATTATTATACGAGGCGTGCTATAGATTTTGTTCTTAAGGATAACTCACTAAAACTCGATTATTCATTATATAACTCTAAAACGAAATACGATGATTTTGAAGATATATATAGAGTGTGTGAGACGTATTATGAAGATTCACCCTATATCTTTAAAAAATTATACCAGGTAAACAAAAAAGGATTTTTAGTGGCACATAACTATAATAAAGATTTATGGGACGAATTCCCAATTATAAGCGTATGCAACGAAAGACAGAGCTGTTTTAACAGGATCTATAACAAGGAGGATTATATTTGCCAGAGCAGACCAATGAGAGAACATCTAGACGAAAGATAGAACACCTGGAGATATGCCTAAACGATTATGTAGAGTCGTCATACAAAGCATTAGACGATATCGTCTTGATCCATGATGCTCTTCCCGAGATCGATAAAGATGAGATAATGATCGATAAAAGATTCCTCGGCCATGATTTTAAAGCTCCTATTATTGTGAACTCAATAACAGGAGGTCATCCTGATACAGAGATAGTGAATAAGAACATAGCAAGAGCCGTTGAATTACTCGGTTTAGGAATGGGTGTGGGAAGCCAAAGAGCAGCAATAAAAGATTCTTCGATGGAGAGGACGTTTAAAGTTGCTAGACAAGAGGCACCAACGGCTTTTATCTCTTCAAATATTGGAGTACAACAATTAAAAGAGTTAAAAAAAACGGATATTGAGCGAATAATAAATATGATAGATGCTGATGCTATATTTGTCCATTTAAATTTTCTTCAGGAGTCGATACAGCCAGAAGGAGACAAAAACGCTGCAGGATGCCTTGATAAGATACAAGAGATTTGTGACATGGTAGATATCCCCGTAATTGTGAAAGAGACTGGTGCAGGAATAAGTAGAGAGACATGTGAAAGATTAAAAAATATCAAGAAGATCGGGGCTATAGATGTAGAAGGTAGCGGAGGAACGAGTTTTTCTGCTGTAGAATACTATCGTGCAAAAAAAGAGGGTGATACGGTTTTAGCAAACTTAGGAGAAGATTTTTGGAACTGGGGCATTCCAACACCGGTTTCTTTGTTAGAATGCCTGGATGTCATGGATATCCCGATAATCTGTGGCGGGGGGTTGAGAAATGGTATCGACGTTGCAAAAGTATTGTCGTTAGGAGCAGACATGGCAGCAATCGCCCGTCCGATTGTAGGACCTGCTTTAAAAAGTGATAGAGCGGTCTTGGACTTATTAAATAGATATATAGATGGACTGAAGGTTACAATGTTCCTTACCGCGTGCGAAAGATTAGACGAACTAAGAGCCATTCCGGTAGTAATTACGGGTTATCTTAACGAGTACTTAACTTTAAGAAAGATCGATGTTAGAAAATTGGCAAATAGAACGAAGTGAGATATACAAAGAATATACAAAGATTTTAAAAATGATTTTGGTAGTGTTTCATGAGGCGTTGATATATGGATATTGATTTTTATAAAGAGTTGATTGAGAAGAATTACCCGAGATATTTTGATGGAAGAGATCCAGAGATACATTATGGTCCGATGAAGGAGTTATTGGCACGGGGCGGAAAAAGGTTACGTCCTATATTATGCATGCTCACCTGTGATACATTGGGTGGGGATCTCTATGATGCAATACCTACGGCGATAGCAATAGAATTTTTTCACAATTTTACATTAATTCATGATGATATCCAGGATAATAGTCTATTACGAAGGGGAGAACCAACACTTCATATAAAATACGGAATCCCACTCATATTAAATTGTGGTGACGGGCTTTATGCTCTATCATACCAGGTGTTGAAAGATAATGAGAATTTACTCGGCGTAGATAAGGCATGGAGAATATTTTGTGAGATGATAGACATGAACGTTCTTCTTGTAGAAGGACAAGCCATGGATATGGAGTTTAAGAGAGATAAAGATATGGACGAGGACGATGTGATCGAACTGATGCGAAAGAAGACCGGTGTTTTGTTTGGCGCGGCAGCCGGTTGTGGAGCTATAATTGCGGATGTTACTAATGAGATAAAAGAATCGATCAAGTGTTTTTGGGAGAATATAGGGATTGCGTTTCAGATTAGAGATGATATTTTAAATTTAACAGGTAAAGAAGAGGATTATGGCAAAAAGATAGGTGATGACATAGCAGAAGGAAAACCTACACTTCCTTTAATCCATTGTTTGAACAACTGTAATGAGGACGAACGAGAGTTCATAATGGATCATCTAGATCACGAATATGATTACGATAAAGTCAAGGAAGTGATCGATCTATTCAAAAAGTACGGTTCGATAGATTATGCGGAAAAAATTGCAGAAAAAATTTTGATTGATTCTTATTCTGCCATAGAAGATATATCCATCCAAAAAAAAGATGATATGCTGTCTTTTGCCAATTATTTTATAAAAAGGAATAAATGATTGATTAAGAGATAATGATCGATTAAAGAGATAATAATAAATATAAATCAAGAAGGAAGATTGATGGAAAAAAGATCTGAATCTATAAACAGACTTATTGAATTATTCGCGTTGGAAAATGCTATAAAACATAAATCAGCTCCTAATTTTAACTCTGTTATTGGTAAATTGATATCAGAATACCCTGATGTTAAAAATAATATGAAAAATTTGGCAAAAACTATACAAGATGTTATTAGCGAGATATCTATCCTAAATGATGCAGAGATAAGAGAAAGGTATACAATGCTGGCAAATAGCTTAGGGTATTCGGTAAGTAATAATGAAAAAAAGAAGAGAGATCTAATCCTACCAGATCTGCCTTTAAAAAATAAAGATCAACCTTTGGTAATGCGTATAGCACCAAACCCAAACGGCCCAGCAACGATAGGTCATGCACGGGGTATAATCACAAATGGCGAGTATGCGAGAATGTATGGCGGTAAATTTATACTGCGGTTTGATGATACCGATCCGAGGACAAAGAGGCCATTGATTGATGCATACGATTGGTATTTAGAGGATTGTCGGTGGCTAGGTTATAATCCCGATGAGATCGTTGTGGCATCGGACAGGATACCTATCTATTACGAATATGCAAAAAAACTCATAGAGATGGGTAAATCTTATGTATGCCTCTGTGAAAAAGACGATTTTAAACGATTGAAGGATAATGGTAAGCCTTGCATGCATAGAGATCAATCTGTAGAAGAAAATCTTGGTCATTGGGAGAGGATGCTTTCGGGAGAGTATAATGAAGGTGAAGCAGTTTTACGTCTTAAAACGGACATTAACGATAAAAATCCTGCATTAAGAGATTTTGTCATATTTAGGATAATATACGAAGATCATCCTCGAGTAGGCGATAAATACTGTGTCTGGCCAATGCTCGATTTTGAGTCTGGGATAGAAGATCATCTATTGAACGTGACCCATATAATCCGTGGAAAAGATCTAATGGATGCAGAACGAAAACAGAGGTTTTTTTACAATTATTTTGGATGGGAATATCCTATAACAATATACTGGGGACGAATCAAGATATACGAGTTCGGCAAGATTAGTACCAGTTCTATAAAAAAGGGTATCGAAGAAGGACGATATATTGGCTGGGATGATCCGCGTCTTCCTACGGTTCGTGCGTTAAAAAAGAGGGGGATCGATCCTATCGCAATTAAAAATTTCGTGATCGGCCTAGGAGTAAACAGATCGGATATATCGATAAGCATGGAAAATTTATACGCGGAAAATAGAAAGATAATAGATAACAGAGCAAAGAGGTACTTTTTTGTAAACGATCCTATCAAACTACAGGTAAAAGGTATAGACTCTTCGATCGAAAAGAATGTACATCTGCCTATACATCCAAGTTATCCAGAACGAGGGTATAGAGAGCTAAAGGCTAAGGATGTCGTGTTTATAACGGGCAAAGATTATAATAAATATATGAACTCGATCGTGCGATTAAAAGGATTGTTCAATATAAAAATAGATAAAAACGAGGCTTTTTACGTAGGCGATGAAATAAAAGAGGATATGCCCATAATTCACTGGCTGCCATCTGGTTTAAAAATGAGCGTACTATCTCCAGAGGCAAAGTATGATGGGTTGGGCGAAGAGGGATTAAAAGATTCGATTGGAGAGGTTGTACAGTTGGAACGGTTCGGCTATGCCAAGATTGATTCTGTCAGCAACGATGGAGAGATTATCGCTTATTTCTCACACAAATAAGTTTAAAATGAAAGACCATCAGTTCATTAAAAATCGATGATCTTAACACGATTTCTGGGTGCATAAATACATTATAACCGTTATCTATCGTATCTATTCGTTGCAAAAGATTTTGGTATCACCATAACAGCCAAGTACTATGATTTACCCACCTTTTCCTTTTATCCCTTATCCATCCTTAGTCAATGTCGATCAGATTATCTCTTTCTCTTTTAGTACTTCTATGTCTTTTTTACTATATCCGAGATCTTTAAGTATTTTTTCTGTATCTTCTCCTTTTTCAGGCCCTTTATTAGAACTTATATCACTATCGTCAATATTTTGAAGATCTTCATCACCTCTTTCACCGAATTTAACCGGAAGATTCAATATGTTGTCATCTTTATTGAACACTTTTCTATATCTTATCAGTGGATCATTAAATACCTCGTCAGGGAGATATACAGGAGTTACCATATTTTCTTCTTTTTTGAAGAGATTCAGCCATTCTTCTAACGTTTTTTTTGAAAAGATCTCGCTTATCTCGGATATGATCGATTTATCATACTGTTTATCTATAAAATCATCCCGTTCGATCGTTGAGCAAAAATTTCGCCAAAATTTTTCTTCTATTGCACCTACCGAGATAAATTTGCCATCTTTTGTCTTATAAATATTGTAAAACGGTATTTCACTGGTTAAAAGTGTCTGATTGACATTTCCTTCAAACATTATAACAAAGAACTGTGTTACAACATCTGTCATCGAGACATCTATATAAGCTCCTCTCCCAAAACGTTCTCTGCTATATAAACTAGATATAATAGATAACGCACCAAATAGACCCCCTGACAGATCGGCAATAGTTATTCCAGGGATTATTGGCATGTCAAATGCTTTGTTTATTCCTAATAATCCTGAGATACTTATATAGTTTATATCATGCCCGGGTAGATCTTTGTACGGTCCGTCCTGGCCGTAACCGCTGATCGAACAGAGTATTACGCTATCGTTGTATCTTCTTAACTCGTCATATCCAAGTCCGAGTTTATCCATAACACCTGGCCTGAATCCTTCTACTACGATATCAGACTTGGATACGAGATCCAGAAAGATCTTTTTGCCAATCTCTTTCTTCAAATTCAACGTGATACTCTTTTTTTTAAAATTAATAAGATTAAAAAGAGGCGTGAACCTTGAATAATCATCATCGTTCGGTGCTTCTATCTTGATGACATCCGCGCCGAGTCGTGATAATATCCATGTACAGTATGGACCCGGTAACAACCTTGTTAGGTCTAAAACTTTTACTCCTTCCAGGATTTTCGATATCATAATTTTTAACGTTAGTAATTATATTTAATTTAAATTTAATAATGTAGTCATAGTCTTAAATTAAAAAGGTCTGGATTATTTATCTTATTTATCTATCTGTCTCATCAATCTTCTTACCTCTTCGACCACTTTGGGCAGAACGTTACCTATCTTATCATGAATCACTACATCTGCAACGTTATCGTACGGTGTCCTCTCAATGTTTATTATTACAAGTTTTGCTCCATGCCTTTTTGCCAATCGTGGAAGATCTGCCACAGGATATACTACTAATGATGAACCTATGGCGAGCAACAGATCACATCTACTAGCATATTCGATAGATTGTGATAGGGCCTTTTTTGGTAACATCTCGCCAAAAAATACGACATCCGGTTTTATTATACCACCACAATCACATTTTGGTGGAATCTTTTGTTGTTCTATTATCTCTGCCAAAAACTCATCAAAGTCAATCTTTTTACTACAAATAAGACAGCTTGCAGTATTCATCGACCCGTGAATCTCTATAACATTCTTGCACCCTGCCTTTTGATGCAACATATCCACGTTTTGCGTAATGATCCCGCTAAGTTTACCCATTGCTTCTAACTCTGCTAGTGCTTTATGCCCTTTATTTGGTTCTGCAGTAAACATACTCGTGATATCCATCTCAGAGACCAGATCGGTTAACTCATCAAGACTGAATCCTTTAATAAAAGAGTCTATGCTTGCAAACTTTGTTGGGTCTATTTTTTCCCATATTCCCGTTCCTGGACTTCTAAAATCCGGAATTCCTGATTCTGTTGACATTCCGGCACCAGTCAAAGCAAAGATCGACCTCGAATCCGTGATCAATCTTGCAATCTTTTTTATTTTATCATTCATAATTTGATAATTTCTCCTATTATCTCTCCATCTTTTATACTAATCAGCCCGTAAGACTTTCTTGCCGTGCCTGGATTGAAAAGAAGAGTATCGTTTATAATTTTATTCATAGGAACGTGGGTATGTCCATAAATTATCATATCTGCATTATTAAACCGTTCCAGTAACTTATACTCCAAGCCAAACGGTGCTCCCCATCCGTGTATAACACAGATCTTTTTGTCATCTATCTCTATTTTTTCCGTTTCAGGTAATCTATTTTTAATATCTAACGAATCCATGTTACCCTTTACTGCCACGACATCTTTTAAAGATTTTAATTCATCCAATACTTCCATAGATGTTATATCTCCTGCATGAATTATCAGATCTACGGAATTCATCGCCTCTATAACTCTACGATCTAAATTATCTATAGTATTGGCATGTGTATCTGATATTACACCTATTAACATAAAAAAGCCTCCTTTTTATGATCTGTTTTAAGATTTGAGCTATATTTTACCGTAAAAATTTTTAAAATTAAATTTAAGATTAAACATCTTTTTATAGTAATTTTATATCATCTTAAACATCCAATCTTATTTATAAATAAATCGGTTAGAGTCTATCCATTGTATAATTGTATCCTTTTATTAATAAAGAATTTTAAAATATTAAACGAAGATAAAGAGCTGACCGATAAACCAACAAATAAAAGTAATAAAAGAGTGTTCTTTCTAATACGAGACAAACACTCAGACTATCAAATTTGGTAATCTTTTTATTATATCTTCCGCCTCTTTCATCGTTCTATCTACAACTTCTCTTACCGTAGGCATATCGTTAATTCTCTGTGCACACTCTCCTCCGGCAGCCAATGCATTCTCTTCGTCTCCATCATATGCCGCAGTAAAACCGATTATCTCTGCATCTAATATATCGGAGTCTGTACTGAATAGATCGTCGGCCTTTCCTATATACAATTTGGGCGTTTTTTCGGAGGTGAGCTCTGCTAATCTCAAAGATGCGGGTGTTTTTACGTATCGTGCTGGTCCTACCATCCCTCTCGCAACTACTGTAGCGATATCACCAGCGTTCAAGATCGCATTTCTCCAAAAGTCTGGAAAACCG
>DUJX01000059.1 GCA_013329575.1 Halobacteria archaeon
TATCTTCCATTATGTCTGCAAAAAATGGGCTCATCGATGCAGGTACGATACACTCTACCGGCGAGAACTTTACAAACTCAGATAAGACCTTTTTATTAAGATCGGATGATTTAGTCTCTGTAACATAAAAATCACCGGTAGAGACATCCACAAAAGCCATACCGACAGCCCCGTCATCTTCAAATAAAGCAGATAGAAAATTATTGGTCTTTTCATCGAGCATCGACGATTCCAGTATCGTTCCTGGTGTTACAATCCTTGTAATCTCTCTCTTAACGAGACCGTTCGATTGTGCAGGATCTTCCACCTGATCGCATACAGCAACCTTATACCCCTTCTTAACCAGTTTGAACAGATAAGGCTCTAACGACTTATGCGGTATACCTGCCATCGGTATCTTATTCCCATTCTTATCTTTTTGCCGTGAAGTTAAGACTATATCGAGCTCTCTCGCTGCAGTAATTGCATCGTCTTCGAACGTCTCATAAAAATCTCCCATTCTAAACAGAAGAATGGCGTCCTTACATTCGTCCTTTATCCGATGGTACTGTTCCATCAAAGGAGTAGTATCTTCTTCCATTCTATATCAATTAATATTTCTAAGTTTTTATTATTTTCGGTGGATAATCATTTATTTTAAATCATTTTAAATCATAAAATATTATCTTTATACCAAAGAACAAAAAAAAGAATCTAATAACGATTTAACGAGTTATTTTAATAAAAAAACCATACCGGTTAATCATTCAGCTAATCCGTCTCGTCTGGTGATCTCTAACCACAATATACAAAATTTAAAAATACTTGTTATTAAATAGATGGCAAAAAAAAAGATAAAAAAATTGAAACTGGATACAAAAAGGTTATAGAATTTTACGAAAATATGTCTTATTACCTTTATCTCCGTAACACAATTTCAATATTGATGTCTTTTGGTATCTGGATCCGCATCAATCTCCTGAGCGCTCTTTCATCGGCATCCATATCTATCAACCTTTTGTGAACTCTCATCTCCCAATGATCCCATGTTGCGGTCCCTTCGCCGTCAGGACTCTTTTTACAAGGGACGACCAATCGTTTCGTAGGTAATGGGATCGGCCCTCTGATACTGACACCAGTCTTTTCTGCCAAATCTTTGATCTCGTTGCACAGCTTATCTAATTCTTCTGAAGAGTTTCCAGATAGACGTATTCTCGCTTTTTGATCCATTTTACCACTTTATATCCTTTTTTTGATATCTAAACATACACCAGCGGCAATAGTCATCCCCATATCCCTTATCGCGAATCTTCCCATTTGAGGGATATCTTTTGATTTTTCGATCACGAGGGGACGTGTAGGTTTTAATTTGACTATTGCAGCATCACCAGTCTTTAAAAAGTCTGGATTCTCCTCTGCAACCTGTCCTGTTCTTGGATCTAGCTTTTTTTGCAATTCTACGAAGGTACATGCCACCTGGGCAGTATGACAGTGTATTACTGGTGTGTATCCTACTGTAATGGCTGTTGGATGCTGTAATATCACGACCTGTGCAGTAAATTCTTCTGCAACAGATGGTGGGTTTTCCGGATGGCCACAGACATCACCCCTTCTTATATCTTTTTTACCGACGCCTCTAACGTTAAATCCAACGTTATCTCCCGGTAAAGCCTCTGGTATCTCCTCATGATGCATCTCGATAGATTTTATCTCACCAATCACGTTGGATGGCTGAAATATAACTTTATCTCCTTTCTTCATCACACCCGTCTCGACTCGTCCGACAGGTACTGTACCTACACCGCTAATGGAATATACATCTTGGATAGGTAGTCTTAAAGGCAGATCAACAGGCAAAACAGGTACCTCTAACGTATTTATCGTGTCTATCAATGTCGGACCGTTATACCAAGGCATTTTTTCGCTCTTTTTGATGATATTCTCACCATGAAATGCAGATATCGGCACAAAAGGTATTTTGTCTACTTTATAACCGATTATCTTTAAAAGGCTGCTTACATCCTTTTTAACCTCGTTAAACCTCTTTTCTTCGTAATTTACTCTATCCATCTTGTTTATAGCTACGATCAGCTGGTTTATACCAATGGTCCTTGATAAGAAGATATGCTCTTTGGTCTGTGCTTGGACACCGTCTCGTGCATCTACGACAAGTATCGCTGCATCGGCCTGGCTCGCACCGGTTATCATATTTTTGACGAAGTCTCTATGTCCTGGACAATCTACTATCGTAAAGTAATACTTATTTGTCTCAAATCTTTGATGAGAGACATCGATTGTAAGACCCCTTTCTCGCTCTTCTTTTAGGGTATCCATAACCCATGCAAACTCGAAAGATCCTTTTCCTATATTGTCAGCCTCTTTTTTATATTTATCTACTAGATGTTTATCTACAGAGTCGGTATCGTAGAGTAATCTACCGACAAGCGTCGATTTTCCATGATCTACGTGACCTATAACTGCTAAGTTCAAATGTGGCTTTTTATCTGGCATATTATTCTTTTCCTCCTTTTTTTTATTTAAATACAATCTTTTTACTATTTTTTACTAAACTATTACTAACCTATTTGGAATTTCGGATAGGTCATTGTAATATTTAAAGTTATCATGGTACATAAACATTTATACGTAATCACTAATCTCTGGCATTTTTTCTTTCATACCTTTTCTACGCCTTATCTCCATGATTACATCGTTACGTAAACTGGGCGGTAGTACCTGGAATCCTATGTTCTCGCTATTCCACAATGCCCGTCCTTCAGTTGCAGACCTTATAGCCCCAGCAAAACCAAATAACTCAGATACCGGTGCGGTTCCTTTGACTACTATATCCCCCTTCTCTGTCTGGATATCTATTATCTGCCCTCTTCTTCCCTGCAACTCTTTTATTATCTCGCCCATGTAATCTTGTGGCGCGCTTATATAAATTCGTTGGATTGGTTCCAGTATTACAGGAGTATCGGATAAAATAGCGGAATATATCGCGTTTCTCACAGCAGGTATCACCTGTGCAGGACCCCTATGGATTGAATCTTCATGCAATTTAACATCGATTAATCTGACTTTTATTCCTTGGCATGGTTCCTTTGCGAGAGGACCTCCAGACATGACCTCTCTAAACCCCTCTATGATCAACTCCATCGTCTCGGGCAAGTACTGAATTCCTTTCGTCATGTTCAAGAGGAGATTGTTTTTATACTCATCAACCACAGCTTTTGCTTCATCCGTATTAAATCCTGCATCCATTAAAAGTTTTCTCCGTTCTAGCTCAGGTAATTTCATAGAAAATGCTCCTGATTTCAATAGCTCAACAACAGACTCGCTTAAAGGCTCAACTTCCATATAGAATCGGTTATGCCTGTTTGGTGACACTCCTTCGGTAGGTCCACCTTTAGAGCTTATGCTCTCTCTGTATACAACGATCGGTTCCGATGTTATAATAGGAACTTTTTTATCTCTCTCGATCTTATGCCCTATAACTTCCAGATGAAGCTCTCCCATACCGGAGATCAGGTGTTCCCCGCTCTCCTCGTCTATTTGAACCTGGACAGTAGGATCCTCTTTTGATACCTCTCTTAAAACTTCTATCAGACGAGGAAGATCTTTCATATTCTTTGCTTCAACTGCAACAGTAACAACGGGCTCGCTCACATGCCGGATCTCCTCGAAAGGAACAATATCCTCTACGGTCGAAACGGTTGATCCGACTATCGCATCTTTTAAACCAGTGACTGCAATAATGTTTCCTGCTGGGATCTCTTCTACCTCAACCCGATCAGGACCCATGTAGATACCAACCTGCTGCGCCTTATTTGTTCTATTAACATTGGAGATATATAACTCCATCCCTCTTTTTAACGTCCCGCTGAACAATCTACCGGTCGCTACCTCGCCTGCATGGGGATCAGGAACTATTTTGGTGACCATAAATATTATTGGGCCATTTTTTTCACAATTTAACATCGATCTTCCTATCTCGCTATCTAAATCACCATGCCAGATTGTAGGAATTCTTCTTTTTTGTGATACTAACGGATTTGGAAGATGTTTCACGACCATATCAAAGACTATGTTGTATAACGGGCTTTTTTCAGCAAGCTCTCTCATTTTTCCGGATACACAATAATCATAAACCTCATTGAAACCGATCCCAGTCTTTTCTAACATGGGTATGCTTATCGCCCATTTATATAGCGCTGAACCAAACGCAACAGATCCGTCTGCTGGGTTTATCTTCCATCCACTCTCGTACTTCTCTTTCTGTATGTTTCTTATAAATTTATTGACCTCTTCTATGACCTTTGCCAACCGATACTGCATATCTTTCTTATCTATCTTGAGTTCGTTTATTAATCGATCAACTTTATTTACGAAGAGTACCGGCTTGACGTTCTCTTTCAACGCCTGTTTCAATACGGTCTCCGTCTGAGGCATCATACCTTCAACAGCATCAACCACAACGATACATCCATCCACAGCTCTCATCGCCCTCGTAACGTCTCCACCAAAATCGACGTGTCCTGGTGTGTCTATAAGGTTGATCAAATAATCTATATCTGTCTCTTTATGATTGAATAAGATCGATACGTTTGCTGCATTTATAGTGATACCTCTCGCCTGTTCTTCTTCATCATAATCCATAAAGAGCATTTTTCCAGCCAATTCGGATGAGATGATACCCGAACCAGCCAGCAAATTATCGGACAGCGTAGTCTTACCATGATCGATATGTGCGACTATACCAATATTCCTGATGTTTTCTGTCTTATCCATCAGTTTTTTTATTTTCTCTACAATCTCTTTTCTACTAACCATTTAACTCCACCAATTCTTATCGTGCTGCTTTAGCAATTCTCTCTCGTTCTTCTTTTTTGGATATGGAATAACATTTTATATCATAATTAGCCGCTGAGATAATCTCCGATGCAAGGACTTCTTCAATTGTCCTCTTATTTTTAAATGCCGAGATAGACGCCCCCTTTGTAATAAACATCAAAGCTTCATCTATTCTACGTAACGGTGCTGTATCAACCGATTTAGGCACAGCAAGCCCTGCATATTTAAGTTGAACTGTTTCTTCTCGCGGCCCTGCATTAGATACAGCTTTTACTAATATCTGAAGCGGATTCGTACCAGTCTTTTCATATA
>DUJX01000157.1 GCA_013329575.1 Halobacteria archaeon
ACTTACCTCCATAAAATCTTTTTGCTTTTTTCTATATAAACTTTCTCTATTTTTATTCAAACAAGGTTTTTTAGTCGATAAAAATACACCATCCCCTTTTTAACATCCCTCCATTAGAGATTCTTATTTTAAAATTTATAAATTTATCGTTATACGGTATGATTAATTGATTAGTTATAATATTTATTTATTTCCTATGACTTAACAATATCAAAACATATCCATCGATAATACTAAGTTTTAAGGTGGCATGCCCATTTAGAAAGATTTAGATAGTCTATATTTGACAAAGTTAGTTTGACAAAATTAGATGCAGTCTCTGCACTTTTAATTAATCCTTTTTTTATCAATTCCATTCTTAAAGGATCGTTTAAATAATTATCGACCGGAATAGAACCGATTTTTCTTAGGCCTCCCATGGATATAAAAGGCAGTACAAACAGAAAACAATCGTATTTAGCCGATCTTTCTACTAACTCGATACTTTTTATAACATCATCTTCTTTTTCTTCCGAAAATCCTGTTATCATCGTTCCGTATACTATCCTTTCATTATCGTTGAGTATTCCGATGGATTGTTCCACCAATTCCTGCCAATCATCCGCATCAAAAGGTTTTGGTTTTCCGGCCATATATTCTTTTATAATATTCGGAGAACCTGTCTCTATTCCAATCTCTATTAATTTTTTCTTTGTATCCGTACCAAATTCATGCGAAACCTCTTCAATTAAATCTGGTGCCTGTAAAACGGATGAACTGGATAAAAAATCGGTTTTTAGATCTATATCATTTTTGAATTCTTCTATTTTTTTGATAGAATGTAGTAGATCTAATATCTTGGCCATATCTGGTTTTAATCCTTTACTTCCGTATCTTAAAAAATCTTCCGAATGCAAATCTATATGTCTTGCCCCGTTCTTTAGGTTAAGCCTGATTTCTTCCAAGATTAACTCCTTTGGCAGGGTTCTAAATTTTAGTAGATTAGGCATGCAAAACTTGCAATTTCTGCCACAACCTCGTGTAATCTCTACGATCCCGCCTCTCGATGGAGTGTAGATTGCAGGTATTTCATCGACGTCTGGTGTATCCCCAAATAGATGTTTGGGTAATTCCTTGCTCTCTATTGCATCTTTGAACAGTTTAGGCACAACTTTCTCTCCTTCGCCCTCTAATATACAATCTATACCAAGTTTTTCCTGCATATCCAGATCCACTATCTGCCAAGCTCCCTGTCATCCCAAAATTACTTTAGGATTATATTTTTTCAGTAATGGGTTATTTATAAGTTCTATAAACTTTTTACTCATATAAGATGGCTTTTCAGAAGGATATCCTACCATCTTTGCGGCTAATTTGACAATCCCTGCACCATAACAAACTCCAAGCGGATCTAAGCATCCTATCCCGATAACCTTTGTATCTTCTCCTATTACCTTATTTAACTTACGAGGATCTGCTATTACGATATCATCCTTTTTAAAACCGCTCTCTAACAAAGATGCCTCTACTTTGCATAACCCGTATTGAGCAATAAGCATCCTTCCGTTATCATCGCTTTTAGTAGGGAATATCCTCCCAGCTAACCATTCGGGCATATAATTGTAAGGTAGTGCGGACATAAACCCAAAGACCGAAGAATTGTTATAATCGCTCATTAAAGCAACATCTGCAGTTAAGACCATAGACGTCCCTTTCAATTTAAAAGACCTCTTTTGCAATTTTTTAATTACTTTTTAAATATAATAAAAATAATATCTCGATTTGCTAAATTAATGGTTCAATTTATATAATCAATGATTAATTTAAATTAAAAGGGATTTAAATATCTCTTTATCACGAAAAGATAAAAATGTAGGCGAGATTATGAGTGCCGAACGATATGAGAGGGCTATATTAAAGATAGGCGGAATGATGTGTGCTACATGCGTATCCGTCGTCGGGAATGCTTTAAAAAATTTGGATGGTGTGATCGATGTAAATGTCAATTTAAATGCAGAAAAAGCGTATGTAACTTACGATCCAAATATTGTCTCCATATCCGATATGAAAAGAGCTATAGAAGATGCAGGTTATCAATATTTTGGGTTAGAAGGAGAAAAAGGCGAATTAGAAGAGATAGAACGTATCAAAGATATTAAAAATAAATTTTATCGTATCATTGTCGGTTTTGCTTTTGGTATCCCTTTAATGGTATTGATGCTTCTCTCTCTCCACATAAATCCTCTTATTCTCCTCTCTATAACGATAATACCTTTTATATATGTCAGTTATCCCATCTTTACTGCCGGATATCGGTCTTTAAGAAATAAAACGTTGAGTATGGATGTAATGTATTCTATGGGGATAGGAGTATCCTTTCTCTCAAGCCTGTTTGGAACGTTTGGCATATTATCCACAGATTTTATATTTTATGATACAGCCCTTCTGCTGGCATCTTTTCTGACATTAGGAAGGTATCTTGAGGCAAGAGCAAAAGGAAGAACTTCCGAATCTATTAAGAAACTAATCGGACTGCAGCCAAGAACAGCGACTGTTTTAAAAGATAATGAAGAGGTTCAATTACCTATAGAAGACGTTAAGAAAGAGGATATAATTTTGGTCAGACCGGGAGAGAAGATACCGGTCGATGGGCTGGTCTTAAATGGAGAAAGTTATGTGGATGAGTCTATGATAAGCGGGGAACCTATACCTGTTTTTAAGAGAAAAAATGATCTTGTCATAGGCGGGACGATCAACAAAAATGGAGTTTTAAGGATAAAAGCTCAAAAGATCGGTAAAGATACCGTATTAGCCCAGATAATAAATCTTGTTGAGGAAGCACAGGGGTCAAAACCATCCATACAAAAAATAGCAGATTTAGCCGTCGGATACTTTATTCCTGCCGTACTGACGATAGCGTTACTCTCTTTTATAGTCTGGTATCTACTGATGGACGAATCGTTTCTCTTTGCTTTGACGACTTTTATATCGGTATTGGTCGTTGCTTGTCCGTGTGCGTTAGGATTGGCTACTCCAACTGCAACGAGTGTAGGGCTCGGTAAAGGTGCCGAGCTTGGTATCTTGATAAGAGATAGTGATGTCTTGGAAAAATTTGGGAAGCTTACCACCGTCGTCTTTGATAAGACCGGAACACTGACAAAGGGAAGACCGGAAGTTACGGATATTATAACCGAGAATATAGATGAGGAAGAATTTTTAAAATTTGTAGGCGGTTTAGAAAAGAATTCTCAACATCCAATATCTGAAGCGATCATGAATAGAGTTAAAGAGACGTATGATCATAGCCAATTTAACACAATAGAGGGAAAAGGGATAGAAGGAGTGATAAACGATAAAAAAGTAGTAATAGGAAACGAGACGCTCTTTACAGATAAAAAAATCTCTTTTGAGCATTTTAAAGATGTTGCAAACAGGTTAGAGAAGGAAGGAAAGACTGTAATGTTGGTATCCATAGATAATGAAATAAAAGGGGTTATAGCCGTATCGGATACGTTAAGAGACGATGCTAAGATAACGGTTAAAAATCTGCACGATATGGGATTTAAAGTTTATATAATCACTGGAGATAACAGAATAACCGCAGAAGCAATCGCTAAAGAGCTAAATATAGATAACAACAACGTATTTGCAGAAGTCCTGCCCAACGAAAAATCGGATAAGATAAAAGAGTTACAGGAGATGGGTGAGGTTGTAGCATTTGTAGGCGATGGAATAAACGATGCTCCTGCATTAGCAGAGGCTGATATAGGTATAGCAATAGGTGGTGGGACGGATATTGCGATAGAGAGCGGCGATATCGTTTTGGTAAATAATAGGCTACTAGACGTCGTCTCGGCGATCCAGCTCGGCAAAAAAGTTATGTCTCGAATAAAACAGAATATGTTCTGGGCATTTGCGTATAATACCGCGTTGATACCGCTTGCTGCAGGTCTTTTTTATCCTTATACAATCTCGCCAGCGATTGGTGCTTTTGCAATGGCATTAAGTTCTATAACTGTTATATCACTCTCTTTAATGCTGAAGCGGTTTAAACCAACGGTTAATTTGTATGATAATATAGAGAAATCTAAATTTAATATATCCGAGGTTGGATCTTGATATTAAAAAAAGATGAAAACGATCCTGTTCATATCTATCCGTATCTATCCCTTTTAAAATCGGTCAAAGAGAATAACAAGATAGTAGACCTGACGTATGATTTTGAGAGCAACACGGTTTATTGGCCTACGGATAAACCATTTGTCTTAGGAAAGGACGATGGGACGTGGCTGGAGACAGACAAAGGATACTGGTACGCATCAAACTCGTATGGGCCGACCAGCGAGCACGTAGGAACGCATATCGATGCTCCAATCCATTTTATAAAGGACGGTAAGACCATCGAAGAGATACCGATCGATCATCTTATCTGCAATGCAATCGTGGTGGACCTAACCGAAAAATGCGCAGACGATAAGGATTATTCTTTGACCGTAGATGATCTGATAGAATGGGAAGAAGAGTACGGTAGGATGCCCGATGATGCTTGGTTGATCGTAAACACCGGCTGGAGCAAGTATTGGCCCGATAAAAAGATGTATCTCGGAACGAGTTTAAACGATAACAATGATGATAAAGAAAAGAACGAAGACCGCCTTTTTGATCTTCATTTCCCGGGAGTTTCGGTAGATGCCTGTATTTTTTTAATAAAAGAGAAGAATATCTGTGGTATAGCCATCGACACGCCGAGCCTGGATTATGGAGGATCGGACGATTTTATAGCGCATAGAGTCTGGCTAGGTGCTGGCAGATTGATCATCGAGAATATTGCAAACGTTTATAGGCTTCCTCCGATAGGACCAGTAATCTGTATAGCACCGATGAAGATAAAAGGCGGTACCGGTGCACCCACCCGAATATTTGCCATACTACCGTAATGATAAATAATATTATGTACAAGTAGTTTGTATAGAGATTATACTAAACGATTAAATGATTTTTTTTATGGCAACAGCGACGAGATTTTAGGCAATCTTTATAATCCGCTATGCTTTTTTGTTGTCTTCTATAAAGTTAAAAGACCGTAGAATAATACGTTAAGCATCGTACCTGGATCGACTCTTCCATCGATAAAAATCTATAAATTGTCCAAAAATTACCTAAACCAGAGCCTGAATGAGAAAAGTTATGAAAAACAATAAAAATTTAAATTTTTGCAAAGAAGGTTAATAAAATGCAGAAAAAAACAAAATTTAAAAGTATAGATGAGGCTACTGATATAATTGTGAAGAATACGCGTCCTGGGGACAGGATTTTTATAGGCAGCGGTGCAGGACAACCACAGTTACTGTTTAAGAGTTTGATGGAACGTGCAAAATGGTTGTCCGATACAGAATTCCTGAATACCCTCGCGCTCGGTATGGAAACATTCATGGGCGATGAGTTTACAAAGATCGTCCGTCATAACTCTTTTTTTATCGCTCCAAATCTAAGACAGGCCGTTGCCGAAGGAAGGGCAGAGTACACGCCTGTATCTTTATCTCAGGTTCCGGAATTGTTCAAAAGCGGGAAGTTACCGATAGATTTAGCCCTTATACAGGTATCTCCTCCTGACGCGCATGGTTATTGCAGTTATGGAGTATCCGTCGATGTTACAAAAGCCGCCACAGAGTGCGCAAAGAAGGTTATAGCAGAGGTAAACCCACAGATGCCTCGAACGCTGGGTGATACGTTCATCCATATGGACGATATAGATGTCTTGGTTGAGAACGATACTCCCATCCTCGAATACAAATCTCCCGAACCGGATGACGTATCAAGAACGATAGGAAGATATGCTTCTCAGTTGATTGAAAACGGATCTACCATTCAGGTAGGTCTAGGTGTTACACCCAAAACAGCCATTCCTTTTTTAGAAGATAGAAAAGATTTGGGCATTCATACAGAGATGTTCACCGATGATCTGATAGATTCGGTAGAGGCCGGTATCATCACCAATGATAAAAAGACCATCCATAAAGGCAAGATTATCGCATCATACTGTATGGGAACGAGACGGCTGTATGATTTTGTGGATGATAACCCATTATTCGAGTTTCACCCTATAGATTATACAAATAATCCGATGGTTATAGCTCAAAACGATAAGATGGTCTCTATAAATTCTGCATTTGAGGTTGATTTGACCGGACAAGCGTGCTCGGATTCTCTCGGGTATAAGATCTATTCCGGATTGGGTGGGCATGCAGATTTCTGCAGAGGTGCGTCTCTTTCAAAAGACGGAAAATCTATAATTGTTCTACCTTCAACGGCATTAAACGGCACTGTTTCGAGGATCGTACCGCATTTACAAGAGGGGTCTGGTGTCACTGCCACGAGAGGCGATGTTCACTATGTGATAACAGAATGGGGAATAGCCTATCTTAGGGGAAAGAGCATAAGAGAGCGGGCAATGTCTCTAATAAGCATAGCAGATCCTAAGTTTAGAAGACAGCTTTATGAGGATGCAAAAAAACATCTGATCATATCACAAGATCAAAAGTATCCCATGTATGAGGTTTATGATCAGAGAAAATATGAGA
>DUJX01000086.1 GCA_013329575.1 Halobacteria archaeon
GATCTTGAGTCTACCACCTTTGGCCTGACTCGGTAACCCCCGCATTCTATTTCCATCTGCTTTTACAGTGTATATTATAAGTTATATTTAATGTTTACTAAACTTTGTTGATAAATTTATCTTATTTAAATCATATTTGGTATATAACATAAGTTTTAAATCAAAATGTATATTTAAATATAATAATAAAAAAATTTAATTTAAATAATTTTGGTGATTATATCATGGATGAATATTTAGCAGAGACCGAATTATGTGATTGGTCGTCTGAAGGGATCTCTGAACTTGTAGAGGATTTAAAAAATAAGAGTAAAGACGAGAGAGAGTATGCAGTAAATGCGTTTTATTGGGTCAGAGATAATATATATTATTTTTTTATAAAGACGTCAAAAGCATCGGATGTTTTAAAAGACAGAAGAGGAGACTGTTTTGGAAAGTCTAATCTATTGGTTGCATTACTTAGAGCAAATGGTATTCCTGCCAGATTCCAGTTTCAATTACTTAAAGGAGACGCGTTATCCGATGTTATAAAACTAAAGATGGGAGATAAGAGCTATTTTAAGAATTTCCACATAACACATGCATTGGCAAATGTAAAATTAGATGATAAGTGGATACGGGCAGATTGCACGAGAGATAAGTATCTTAGTCCTGATCGGGCCAATGAATGGGATGGAAAAACCGATACTATCCAGCATCCATTCTTGATTAAAGATTTAGGATACGATTATGATGTAAAAGATTATAAAGAACGATCACAGCCTAAAAAGTTTGTAAATTTTGTAGAAATTTATAGGATATTGATCAATACATTCATAGAAGAGGAAAGATACAAAAATGCAGGGATAAGATTGTTTACCAATGAAGAGACTCGTAAAATGAGGCGAGATATATATGACCGAATGGTTGATGCGATGAGGACGAACAATAGGGGTGATGCAAGGGTTTTTCTTTGGTTGACCAGACGGTTCTTCGCAGAACAATTCGGTTTAGACATAAAGGTCTTGGAACGGAGTGCAAAAAATGTTAAATACTCTTGCAGCTGTTGTGTATCAGATGATGCATACGAGTACATAGGCCCCTACCTGCATTGTTTGGATCAGGGAATGGCTCATGGGATTAATCCAGAGATGGAGTTTAGATGCAATAGGACGAAAGACGGGATTGGGGATGTAGAAATAATAAATAAAGACAAGGGAGGTTATTATCGTCCAATTTTAGAGATCTTAGGAAGAGGACTTAAAAATTTATTAAAAAGATAAAAGATAAGTAGTATGATGATACTCTATATACGATTAGATTATTAAATAATAGATAAGGTGGTCAGACTGAAAGATAGTTTAGAGATAAGAAATTTGGCCGTCGATGTCGATGGCCGGCATGTTTTAAAAGATGTAAACTTGATGATTGAGAAAGGCGAGACTCATGTATTATTAGGTCCGAACGGGTCGGGTAAGACTACATTGTTATTATCTATCCTCGGTTTATCTCGGTACAATATAGTTCGAGGCGAGATTATCTTTAAAGGAAAGGATATTACGGACTTACCGACGCATGAGCGAGTCAAGATGGGAATTGGGATCGCTTTTCAAAATCCACCGGTTATTCGTGGTGTATCTTTAGGTACGATGCTGAATATTTGTATGGGTAAGAAGACCGCTGAGATTACCGATGAGGCTGTGAAATTGGCGAAAGAACTGAATTTTTCCGAAGATTTTTTAACACGAGACGTAAATTATGGTTTTTCTGGCGGTGAGATAAAAAGATCTGAGATAATGCAGCTGATAGCACAACAACCGAATTTTGTTATGCTCGATGAGCCCGATTCTGGAGTGGATATAGAGAACATGGAACTTATTGGAAGGATGATGGGAAAATTATTGCAGCGGGATCTTATACCGAGCAAGAGAGAGAAGATGGGATTGATCATTACGCATCTAGCAACGATACTCGATTATATTCATGCGGATAGGGCACATGTGATGCTCAAAGGGAAGATCGCCTGTTCTGGATATCCGAGAGAGATCCTTGCAGGAGTGAGAAGAAATGGTTACGAAGGATGTATACGGACATGCCAGGAGAACAATAACAATACGAATGTTACAAATTGTAATTATAACAAAGTATAACCGAGGAGATTAAAATGTCGGATAAATATTCTTCAAATGATAAGAAGGATGAAGATTATAAAGAGGATCTTTTAAAGGTAGGATTTGATATAGAAGAAAAAAATCGTGCAGGATCTTATTTACAGGTTAATCATTCTGTTTCGGTTGAAAGATCTAATATAGAAGATGTAGAGATTCTTAATACGGTAGATGCCCTTAAAAAATATGATTGGTTAGAAGATTATTGGTGGAAGGCTGTCTCTCCCGATAAGGATGAGTATACAAAAGAGGCAGAGATCAATCAAAATTACGGATATTTCATACATGTAAAACCGGGCGCAAAAGTGGATTTCCCGATACAATCTTGTCTTTTTATCTCAAAAGAAGGTACCCATCAAAATGTACATAATATAATCATAGTAGAAGAAGGTGCCGAGGTACACATAATAACGGGCTGTTCTGCCTTACATGGAGTAAATAATGCATTCCATATCGGTGTCTCTGAGATGTATGTTAAAAAAGGTGCAAAGCTTACTTTTACTATGATTCATCTCTGGGGACCCGAGATATTCGTAAGGCCTAGAACGGGTGTTATAGTTGAAGAGGATGGAATTTATGTCAGTAACTATGTCTGTATGAATCCTGTTAAAGATCTACAGATGTCCCCGGTAACTTATTGCGGAAAGAATGCAACAGCGTTGTATCAGACAGTTTTATATGCATCGGAAGATTCTAAGATGGATGTAGGGTCTGTTATTTATTTAAACGGTGAAAATAGTAAGACTGAAGTCATATCAAGAACCGTAGCACGGGATAACAGCGAGGCAATAGTTAGAGGTAACATTATTGGAAAGAATAAAGGGATTAAAGGTCATTTGGAATGTAGAGGCTTGATGTTATCCGATGGTGCAGTAATACATGCAATTCCAGAGCTTAGAGCAGAGACAGCAGATGCAGACTTATCACACGAGGCGGCAGTAGGAAAAATATCTGAAGAAGAGATCGAA
This sequence comes from Halobacteria archaeon, assembly GCA_013329575.1. Classification (GTDB taxonomy): domain Archaea; phylum Halobacteriota; class Methanoliparia; order Methanoliparales; family Methanoliparaceae; genus Methanoliparum; species Methanoliparum sp8915u. The sequence continues at coordinate 3,116 of DUJX01000086.1, forward strand.
TATCTTATGTCGAGAGGTTTGGATAAAGAAGAGGCTGCATCTGTAATCGTTAGAGGTTTCCTGAATGTGGATATAAAAGATCTACCAAAACAGCTAGAAGAAGAGATACAGAAGAAGATAGATCTGAGCGCGGCTGGAATATAATCATAAAAAAGTTTATATAACGTTATATTTGATTATATAATGTTCATCAAAGAGACCGATGCGATCTTTCATTGGTAGAATATGAACATCCGGAATAGATGATGAACGTACAAAAGGCTTAACACCGAGGGTTACTTGGCGGACAGAGGTATATAACCGATAGGAGGAGGCCAGGAGTTAGTGTTAAGCTACAGATTCTTTAAAAAAAGGGTGTTTTAGATGACCGATGATAAAAAATTAAAAGAGATTGAGGCGAAAATAGGGAAGATCCCTCAGATTTTTAAAGATCTCAAAGATCTGAGCCCAGAGATGTACGAGATGTTGGTAGATCTGGATAATATGATCTGGGCAGACGGGGCTTTAAGCCGAAAAGTTAAGAAGATAATCGCCATTGCTGTTGCGGCGGCTCTCCGTGATACTCATGCGGTTAAAGAGCAGACGGCTGGTGCAAAAAAACTCGGTGTAACGGACGAGGAGATAGAGGAAGGATTGCGGGTATCGTTCTTGCTTGCTGGAATGCCCTCGTACATGTATGGAAAGATTGCGGTAAAGGATGTTATGAAGAGAGAATAGCCGGATTAACAATTTTTTAATAAATTTTAAATTTTTTATGATAGTCTTGTACAGAGACAAATGGTTGTTAAAATTGTGATTATTCTGTTTAAACATTTTTAATCTCTAAATTTTGTTTTAGATTTTTAAAATGAACAATAAGACAAGGTTAGAAAGGATAAAAGATGCGATAACTGAGATGAGAGAGATATCGGAAGATGGTGGTATTGTCATCGTAGAAGGAAGGAAAGACGAGGCATCTTTGTCCGATTTAGGTGTTAAAAATTGTTTAAGACTTCCATTAAACGTGTCTATCTTTACTTTTTCTGAATTTATTGCAAAACAAAATAGAAATGTAATCATAATGACCGATTGGGATGATAAAGGAGAAGAATTGGCTAAAAAGATCGATAATAATCTTAAAAATCTGGATATTTTACCCGATCTAAATATTAGAAAGCGAATAAAAGAACTTGTTTGCAAAGACATTAAGGATGTAGAGAGCCTTAATAGATACTTGATTAAAAAAGTTTATAAAGAGTTTGGAATTACTACGGAACAATTTTTATGAATTTTATTAAATTGGATCTTGTATTATCAAAAACTTTATAAAACCTTAATATGTATAGTATTTGGTTTAAATTTTATTAATCGGTAAGATATCGACATATGTATAATTTATATAATTTATAAAATTTAAAAAGAAGGTTCGATTAAAAAATTCAAGAATGTTTGAAAAGATATGAAGAGATAGCTTATATAAAAGCATTGAATATAATACTTCACGATTAACCAATCACGAATATTATTTTGATTATCTTTGCAGTACCAGATTAGAAATAAGGTTTAAGATGAGATACGAGACGTATCTTTAAAATGGTTGGATAATAGAGCGGGTAGGACGGCTTTTTTTAAGTTATCTTTTGTAAGATACCAGAATAAAAATTGTTAAATTAAAGGGGGTTTGTTTATTGAGTTCAGATTTATTAGAGACCACAAAATATATAATTCATCTTGATATTTATGCGGAAGGAGTTATTGAAAAGTCAGATGTGATAGGTGCAGTTTTTGGGCAAAGCGAGGGCCTTCTAGGCGACAATCTTGACCTAAGAGAATTACAAAAGACTGGACGGGTTGGGCGGATAGATGTCAATATCTCGAGTAAGGAGGGAAAATCCACAGGAACCGTCTTGATACCGTCAAGTCTGGATAAAGTCGAGACGGCTATTTTGGCAGCTGCCTTAGAGACAATAGATAGGATTGGTCCATGTATGGCTAAGATAAAAGTAGATAAAATATCGGATGTTCGGGCCGAAAAAAGGAAACAAATAATAGATAGGGCGCAAAAAATTTTAAAAACGATGTTTAAAAATGAGTTTCTGGAAAGCGATAAGATAATCGATGCTGTACGACAAGCGGTACGGATCGAGGAGATCTCCGAGTATGGTGCAAGCAGGCTTCCTGCCGGACCTCATGTGAAAGATTCGGATGCGATTATTATAGTAGAGGGACGATCAGATGTATTGAATCTTTTAAAGTACGGTATAAAGAATACGGTTGCAGTAGAAGGAACGAACGTGCCGAAAGATGTGATAGATTTATCCAAAACAAAGATAACAACCGCGTTTTTAGATGGCGATAGAGGCGGAGAACTGATATTAAAAGAGTTGTTACAGACTGCCGATATTGATTTTGTTGCTTTTTCTCCAGAAGGAAAGTGTGTTGAAGATATGAGCCAGAAAGAGGTATTAAAAGCTTTAAGAAACAAAGTTCCAGTAGAACAGGCAATAATACATCTAAACGTTAAAAAAACAAAGAAAAATGAGGAAAAACAGAAAAAACTGGTCGTTAAAAAAGAGGATACAGGCGAGGTGGAGGTGGCGATAGTAGACGAGGGCGATNNCTGGTAAAGAAGTTTTAAAAGAGAGCAAAACGCTTGCCAAGTATAGAGATTATATAAACAAATTAAACGGAACTCTTACAGCATTACTTCTTAATGAAACTGATGCGGTAATAAAAGAGATAGCCGTTAGAGATTTGGCTAAAGAACTAAAAGAAGTTAAAGAGAAGGTAAAAACGGTTATATTCGATGGTGTCATTACACAAAGAATATTAGATATCTCTGCGGATAAAGGTATTAGATATATTATAGGTGTAAAGATAGGGAATATCGTAAAAAAACCAGTATCCGTAAAGATTTTCACGTTAGATGATCTATAAAGATAATATGATCCGGTGAAAAAATACTGGTTAAAAACATTTGGTTCATTGAAGATTAGAGATTTTTAAAATTTTAAGATCCGGTCCTCGATATAAACGAGGACTGTGATTTATTGAGAATGCCCGAATTGGAGAAGATTCGGATCTTACAAACCTTAGGTTTGTGATGTTCGTCCTATAAGTGAAGAACGTCTTTTATATATTAAAAAGGTGCTGTATAATGATCTCATCAAGAATACCAGGATTTTATAATCTTTCTCCGGAAGAACGAGCAAAAAAAGTCGTAGAGTTCGCAAATCTGACTGAGAATGATATATCCATTTTGCAATCTGTCCTGCCGCTGGACGATGCAGACCGAATGATTGAAAACGTGATAGGTTCGTTCTCTCTGCCGTACGGTATAGCCACCAATTTTCTGATCAACGGGAAAGATTACCTTATACCAATGGTCATAGAAGAACCGTCTGTGGTGGCTGCGGCGTCCAACGCTGCACGATTGGCACGAAACAATTTTGGATTTATGGCAGAGGCAACATATCCGGTAATGATCGGTCAGATTCAGGTCAAGACAGACACAACACAGTTTTCAAGGTTAAAGATACTTGGGCATAAAGAAGAGATATTAAGCATAGCAAACGAACAAGACCAAGTGCTAAAAAAACTGGGTGGAGGCGCGGTAGACTTATCATGCAGAATAATCGATGACTATCTGGTTGTTCATCTTCTTGTGAACGTCAAAGATGCTATGGGCGCAAACATAGTGAACACGATGTGCGAATCGGTTGCGTCTAAGATAGAAGAGTTAACCGATGGCAAGGTCATCTTAAGGATAATATCTAACCTTGCAGTAGAACGGCTTGCACGTGCACGGGCAGTGTTCGGCAAAGACGATATAGGCGGGTCGGATATCGTCGATAGGATAATCTCTGCTACCGATCTGGCAAACTCAGACCCGTTCAGGTGTGCCACTCATAACAAGGGTATAATGAACGGGATAGACGCGTTGGTCATAGCCACAGGCAACGATTTCAGGGCTGTTGAGGCGGGTGCGCATGCGTACGCATCGTTAGGCGGGTATCATTCATTGACATCATGGGAGAAGGCCAAGGACGGGGATCTGGCAGGATCGATCGAACTGCCGATGCCGGTTGGTGTTATAGGCGGGGGGACGATGTCGCCGTATGCAAGATTATCGCTCAAGATACTTGGTGTAAAGACAAGCACTGAACTATCGTGCGTGGCAGCATCGCTTGGCTTGGCACAGAACTTTGCAGCGTTAAGAGCGCTGGTATCAGAAGGTATCCAGAAAGGGCATATGCGGTTGCACGCTAAAAACATCGTCAAGATAGCGATGGATAACCTGGTTTCGGAGGACGTAGATTATGCCGCCAAGTTCAGCGATAAGGCGATTATAGATAAAGTATCTGATTTATTGGTAAAAGAGGGCAGCATTAATGTTAACCGGGCTAAAGAGATCTTGAAAGATGTTTAACCGATACAAAATTTATAAAAATTTATTTACATCTGAAAATACAAACGTAAATCATGCCTGAATTTCTGACAGAGTATATAAAAGAATTAAACGGCAAGGCTGACAGAATAAAGAGAGATTTTGTACGAGACGATATCAAAAATCTCGGATCTTTTTTTGATAAGTATTGGGTTAAGTTTGATCTTTCAGATCATCCTTCTGATATGGATGTCTTGGCGATAGACAGCAGTAGCGCAGTTTTTCCTACGAACGTTGGGGGTTTGTTTTATGTGGTACGGGGTTTAGGTATTACTAAAAATAAAAATTACAGAAGAGTAGCAACAGATTTCGATTATTCATCCTCAAAATCTGAACAAGATATAAGTCGGTTTTTGGGGATGTATAGAGAACATATGGAACATCTGGTCGGGCTTGACTCCATTTACGATGGACATAACGGTTATATCTTGCTGGATGGGTCTATTTATGGTAGGTTATCCCATATCCCGTTGGAATATAGCTTTTTAAATCCAAACTCAAAAAGCTTAGCAATAGACTATTTTGAAAATTTAACCAGATTTATAAAAAAATGTGAGGATGATCAGATTCTCTTGATAGGAATAAGCAAAGAGAGTAAGACTTCTTTTTTTAGGGATTTTCTCATAGAACGAATATTAAAC
>DUJX01000077.1 GCA_013329575.1 Halobacteria archaeon
GAGGATATATCAAGCCCAAAATGTTTCTACATCCTCGAAGAGATGAGGAAGACGTTTGAGATACCAGTCTGGCATGATGATCAGCAAGGAACGGCTACTGTTGTTTTGGCTGGGCTGATCAACGCTTTAGATCTCGTTGGAAAGAAGATGAGAGATGCCAAGATTGTCATGGTCGGTGCCGGTGCGGCAAACATTGCAACCGAAAGACTGATTACTTTTGCAGGAGTTGATCCTAAAAATATCGTTATTTTAGACAGCAAAGGTACGCTACATCCCGACCGAGAGGACATTTATACTGAGAAGGATAAAAATCCGTATAAATGGAGCCTCTGTGTTGATACGAATAAAGAGGGAGTCGTTGGAGGAATACCCGACGCGTTGAAAGGTGCGGACGTCTTGATATCTCTATCTAGATCAGGCCCGGACGTAATTAAAAAAGAATGGATCAAGGATATGAACGAGGATTCTATCGTTTTTGTCATGGCGAATCCTATCCCAGAGATCTGGCCATGGGAGGCAAAGGAGGCAGGAGCAAGGATCGTGGCCACGGGTCGTTCTGATTTTCCAAACCAGATAAACAATTCTTTAGGTTTTCCTGGAATATTTAGAGGTACTTTGGACGTTAGAGCAAAGACTATCACTGATGAGATGTGTGTTGCAGCAGCGGAAGGGCTTGCCTCGGTTGCAAAAGAGAAAGGTCTTACCGAGGAGTACATAGTACCTAATATGGACGAATGGGAGGTTTATCCCAAAGAGGCTGTTGCGGTAGGGATGACCGCGATAAATCAGGGTATTGCGAGAGTCAGATTGACGAGAGATGAGATTTATGAGAGAGCCGAACAGATGATTAAGAGAGCGAGAGATACCGTCATGCTCTTGATGAAGGATGGAATCATAAAAAATATGCCGGAAGGGTGATATCTTGGATTTTAGAACGATTATAAAAGATCTATCTTACGATCTGCTCAAACGTGCATTATGTACAGATTTTCCAAGCGATGTACGAGTTGCATTAGAGAAGGCGATCGAAAAAGAAGATAGTGAAATTACAAAGAGTCAGTTGGAAGCAATACTTGAAGATATCAAATTAGCATACGAGACAGAGAGACCGATATGCCAAGATACTGGTGTACACATCTTTTTTGTCAAGATAGGTAGCAAGATGCAGATAGACCTTACTTTGATCGAAGATGCCATCAAAGAGGGCGTTTTAGACGCTACAAAAAAAATTCCGCTTCGTCCAAACGTCGTCCATCCCTTGACCCGAAAGAATCCTGGTACAAACGTGGGGAAGGATATGCCCTATATATATTACGATGTTCTACCTCAAAAAGATTATCTGGAGATAACAGTACTCCCTAAAGGTGCTGGATCTGAAAATATGTCCGCTCTAAAGATGTTAACCCCCGCTCAAGGAATAAAAGGCGTTAAAAAATTTATACTCGAGTGGGTGGCAGAGAACGCCAAGAACGTCTGTCCGCCCGGGATTATTGGGGTTGGTATAGGCGGTACTTCCGATATTGCAGTGAAGATTGCAAAAGAAGCGTTGTTAAGACCGCTAAGTTCTCGTAATACCGATCCAGAGATTGCCATATTGGAGGATGAGCTGCTGAACGCCATCAACAGTTTAGGTGTTGGTGCTATGGGTCTTGGAGGAAATACGACCATGCTTGACGTGCATATAGAATATGCTTATACTCATACGGCGTCCCTGCCTGTAGCGATCAATTTTCAATGTTGGGCGGCAAGGCGGGCAACGGGACGAGTATACCCTGACGGTAGAGTAGAGTTTATCGAGGAATGATAAAGATGATTAAGAGAATTACGACACCGTTAAAAGATAAAGACGTGAGAGATTTAAAGATAGGAGATATCGTATCTATCACAGGAACGATCTATACGGCGAGGGATGAGACGCATTTAAGATTGCTCGAAGAAGGTAGCCCTGTAGATCTTGAAGGTGCTGTCATATTTCATTGTGGCCCCATCGTAGAAAAAACCGATGAGGGCTGGGAGATCGTGGCTGCTGGTCCTACTACCAGTTCCAGAATGAACTCATTAGAACCTAAAACGATCGAACGGTTCAAGATTCGGGGAATTATCGGCAAAGGTGGTATGGATAGCAATACCCTCGAAGCGATGAAAGAGTACGGCTGCGTTTATCTTGCTATAACCGGTGGTGCTGCGTTATTGGCTGCCAAGTCTATAGAACGGGTAGAGTCTGTATATTGGCTAGATCTCAGCATGCCAGAAGCGATGTGGGTGCTAAAAGTAAAAGATTTCGGTCCGCTGGTCGTTGCAATGGATACAAAAGGTGAGAGCATATATGCCAATATAGACCGGTTGGTGCAAGAAAGACTTTTGAAGATCGAGAAGGAGTTAAACCTGGTTTAAACCTGGGTAAAACACGGTTTAAAGATTTAAAATATTATATATTATAAATTATGATTGAAAGATTGTAGGGTTTTTGATAATATAAAAAGGCATGAATATGGATTATAAGACTATAAAAACAGATATACTTGTGATAGGTAACGGGGGCAGCGGATTAAGAGCCGCGATTGAGGCAAATAAGTATGAAGTCGATGTCTTGATCGTGGGTACCAGCATTGTAGGCAAGGCACACACGGTTATGGCAGAAGGTGGAATAAACGCCGCGTTGGGCAACGTACATCCGGAAGATTCGTGGGAAGTCCATTTTTCAGATACGATCAAAGAGGGCATCTACATAAATAATCAGATGATGGTAGAAGAGCTTACGAAAGAGATGCCGAGAAGAATTCACGATTTAGAAGAGTATGGTGCAATCTTTGATAGAACACCAGATGGCAAGATTGCACAGAGACGGTTCGGTGCACAGACGTATTGGAGGACGTGTTATATAGGTGATATAACGGGGCATGAGGTCTTGATGGCTCTGGTGGAAGAGACGAGAAAGCGGGGGATAAAACATATCGATGAGGTCATGATCACGAGACTTTTGACCAAAGGTAACGATATTGCGGGTGCCGTAGGCATCGAATTATCGACGGGCGAGATCGTTGTTTTTAAGGCAAAATCAGTAGTATTGGCCAGCGGCGGGGCAGGAAGAATATTCAAATGGACTACAAATCCAAAAGAGGCGTGCGGTATGGGATACGCTATGGCGTACGATATAGGTGCAGAGCTGATGGATATGGAGATGTTCCAGTTTCATCCCACCGGAATGGTCTATCCCGAATCGGCGAGAGGTATCCTGGTCACAGAAGCGGTTAGAGGCGAGGGTGGAATTCTTTTAAACGTGAATAATGAGCGGTTTATGTCAAGATACGACCCTAAAAGG
>DUJX01000036.1 GCA_013329575.1 Halobacteria archaeon
GAAACTATGAACAGATGAAAAAAATGCAGATAGAGACGGATAACGGTATATCAGCAAAGAAGAGCACCGAACTTGCCTATAGAATAATGGACAAGTATAAGAGAAAAATCCCGATAAATTTCTGCACGGCTGCTTTTAAAGATGGTATCCAGCTACGTAGACGGTTGATAAGAACTGCAAAAAATACTGCAAAAAGCTACGAATCTATCACAGAAGATGGTACCATCGTTAGAGGTGTAATAGAGGGAGATATCAAAGATATTGAAGATACGCTGGAGGGATTACCTTTTGAAGAGGTAGATGGTAAGATTTATATGAACGCATATCTTCTCAAAAGAGTAGCGTCTCTATTTGCAGATAAGAATGTTACTGCATACATCAGTGAGGTATATCCTACCTGGGATGCTTTAGAGGTCGAAAGAGAGTATATTACAGGTTATATTGAAGAATAGATGAAAAATAAAAGATATTTTGACTAAATAAAGTATTATAAAACATTAAATTAAAAATATTTAGGGTTGTTTAATATGGATCCCAATTATCCAAACATCTTGGTGGCAGATAGCATATCCGAAGAGGGTATAGAAAGATTACAGAAAGAGGCAAACGTTGATGCCTTGACAAAGATAACAAAAGAGGAATTATTAGAGATAATAGACCGATACGACGCATTAGTGGTAAGAAGCAGAACTAAGGTTACAAAAGACATAATCGATAGAGGAACACGGTTAAAAGCCATTGGAAGAGCCGGCGTTGGCGTGGATAATATTGATGTGGAGGCGGCTACCGACAAGGGTATAATAGTGATTAATGCACCGGAGGGTAATACCATCTCTGCAGCAGAACATACAATAGCGATGCTCTTAAGCATGGCAAGGAAGATACCGCATGCAAACTCGTCTGTCAAGAACGGAGAATGGAAGAAGAATGATTTTACTGGTATTGAAGTAAGAGAGAAGATATTGGGGATAATCGGGTTTGGTAGAATAGGGTCATACGTTGCTAAGATGGCTCACGGTTTAGGAATGAATGTTATAGCATACGACCCATACGTCGTTCCTGCCAATGTTGAAAAGACCGGCGGAATAAAGGTTGATTTTGATACGATATTGAAAGATTCAGACTTTATAACGGTTCATGTCCCGCTTACCAAGAAAACAACAGGTTTGATCGGGGCGAATGAATTCAAAAAGATGAAAAAAGGTGTCCGTATAATCAACTGTGCACGAGGCGGGATAATAGATGAAACCGCTTTGTATAATGCGATAAAAGACGGTATAGTTGCAGGTGCTGCATTGGATGTATTCGTAAATGAGCCACCTAAGGATAACCCTCTTTTGGGGCTTGATGAGGTCATCGTCACGCCGCATTTGGCTGCATCTACCATTGAAGCACAGAAGAATGTCGCTATCATCATAGCAAACCAGGTCTTAGCCGCGTTAAAAGACGAGCCTGTGATGAATGCTGTAAACATGCCGGCGATACCGAAGGATGCATTAATAACGATCCGACCGTATATACCTCTCGCTGAAAAATTAGGCAAAATCGCATCACAGTTGGTAGAAGGAACTATTTTAAGGGTGAAGATGATCTACCGAGGAGATATAGCCGGGTATAATACAGAGTATATTACCAAGTCTGCATTGGTCGGTATATTGTCCAATATATTGAATGAACATATAAATCTCATAAACGCTCCGGTTATTGCAAGCAGAAGAGGAATAAATATTTCAGAGGAAAAAAGCAAAGATATTGAGGATTTAACCAGTTCTATCACGCTCGAAGTGGAGACCGAATCGATGAAAAAAGTGCTTAGTGGCACTATTTTCGGAAAGAGCGAGGAGAGAATAATAGGCATAGACGGATTCAAGATAAACGTGATCCCGTCAAAATATATGTTGATATCCAATCATACCGACCGGCCGAGCATAGTAGGAAAAATAGGCAAGTTACTCGGTGATGAAGATATAAACATAGCCGCCATGGAACTCGGGAGGAAAAAGCCGAGAGGAGAAGCAATAATGGTTCTCAATGTGGACTCGCCTATACCCGACCGCATACTCGAAGAGATAAGGAAGATAGAGGGTATCCATGACGCCCTATTGGTCTCCATCTAAACGTAAATGAGATAGAGACAGGATAGACGAAGAGGTTGTAGAGATACTAGATTAGATGATTAGATTCAGTATCATTATTTTTTACATAATACCTCGTATACACTACCTTTAACTACCTTTAACTTATTTTTAACTTTTAGATCCTTGATCGTCTTTGACCGATAATAAGTAGGATCGATATAAATCATCCTTTACTTATCTCTATTAAGCGGTATTCTCAAGATGTATTCTCTCTATTTTTTATTTAATCGACAACTCCGCCGAGAAGATCCATTATATGGTCTGTAATCCTATCGATTATAGTAATCTTATTAATAATTCCAACTTTTCTATCGTTCTTTGTTACTAACGCGGCGATTGTGCTCGGATCTTCTTTTAAGGTCTTGGCAATAGATCTATATAAAGGATCATCCGAATTCACATTTATTGCCTTCTTAGATATAGATCCCACCCTATCGTCGGATTTACCATCCAAAATTGCCGCCAAAACCTCGTTTATTGTGACGATTCTAAGCTCCCCCTCTTCTAAGACAGATATGGCATACAATTTTTCATTCTTCATCTTTAATGCAACATCTTTTATCATAACGTTACCCTCTACTACTACGAAATCGGTCATGAAATTTTTTGTCGGGTGTTTAGGCAACGTCTCTATATCTTCGGCATCGACTAGTATCTTGCTGCTGATGGTATCTTTTCCTTCTATAATTCCTTTGATGATAAGTTTGTTCACCGGGGTCGGTCCGACGATAATCCTATCTCCCATCTTAAACAAATCCATATCGCCCAATATCTGTATCTCTGCTTTGCAGATGTTTGGATGTCTTATGGTTGTAAAAGATACCTCTTCTACGTTTGCATCTTGTATCAGTTTATCGTTTACCCGTATTTTTATTATAGCCTCTTCGGGCAATAAATCTATACCCATTGCCTCGTATGCCTTTATTGTTGCTCTATATCCACCTTTTGGTCCAGGAACTCCATCTACCAAACCTAATGCTTTCATTGTCTGCATCTGATTTCTAATTGTTCCAGGATTTCTTTTTATAAATGCAGCAATATCTTCTCCCCTAACTGCCTCGCCTTTCTCCCTGTACAAGGTTATCAAAGCCATCAAAGTCTCTCTTTGTATTGGTGTTAATTTCAAACTCATTTAAATTTGCCTCCTTTTTAATTTTATTAATTTTTGTTATTTTTATAGTATATTCTTTTACAATTTATATTTATTTATTATATAAAAATTATCGTGTAATTCTATCTAATAAACAAAAACACGAATTTTTTGTATAGATTTATCACTTTCGAAGTGGGAACTACTATTTATATTTATTGATAATTTTAAATAAAATCTGTATATAATTAAAACATAAAATAATAAATTTTATTGAAGAGAGATAGATCAAGAATAAATTAATATGATGTTTTATTAATAACCGAAGAGATCATCACTCGTCTCGATCGATTATTATTTTTTTGCTGTTTAAGAAATCTTCTGCAAGTCTCAAAACATCCCTCGATTCGGTATAAATTAATAATTTATACGCATCTTCATATGGTAACCATAGATATGCGCTATGCTCATTTGAAATTTTTATCTCATCCTGTCTTACCTTTGCGAGGAATAAAGTGACGGTTTTATCTATTATAATTTGATCATTTTTGACAAAACTATATTTTATATCTTCTTCAAAACCGTCTACTATCTCCAAATCAGTTATTCCTGTCTCTTCTCTAACTTCTCTAATAGCTGCATCTATTTTTTCCTCACCTTGCTCGATATGCCCTTTTGCAAAATCCCAATGGTTTTTTTTATGTTTGAGAAGAAGGTAAACTCTTTTATCGTTATCTTCTCTAAATAATATAAATCCTGCTGATCTCTCTTTATTCGTATTCAAAAAGAACGCCCCTTTTATATGTTATATCAATCTTTGTCTTGATGAGTCTTACCAAAAATAACCGATTCGTACCGGTACAATTTAAAAACTTGTAAAAATTTATTAATAATCAAAAAGTTTTTAATTTGATATAATAAAAAGTTAGTTGCTACATAACGTAATAATAAATGTAATAAATATTGGTATATAAAGGGATAACAATGGTAAAAAATATACGTGATTCGATTAAAAAATTGGAGATAACGGCGATTTTTGAGCTTATCGGGCCGATTCTCTTTAAAAAAATGAATAATATAACGCCACAAGATATCTCTACTGCCATCGATAATTGGGATGACCCATGGAATTATATTACTCCTGATATCGAAGAAAAATTAGTAGCGTTAAAAAGCAAGTATAACTTGTTGATTAAACGGTATATTAATACAATAACGCCTGAAATGCTTATGGATATCCTGCTTAAAGAGAAACCCGATATCGCCAAGGCTATAATAAGCCATAAAGATGGTGATAAATGGTGGACGGACATAATCAATAATGGAAAGAAGAGAATGGTGGAAGACCTTTAAAATAGAATTTAGTATAGTTTTTGTCCTCTTATTCGATGTCATAGGCTATAACAACCGGTTTATCTTGTTAATTATGTGTAAGATGGTTCGGTCGATGATATGAGTCTAAGATATAACAAAGCATAAAGATAGATCTTAAACGATAGATGATCAAAACCATTCGCCGAGCGTTCTTTGCTGATCGGTTTTAGAACGATTGATCTTATCCTGTCCATCAGTATTTATCTCGTTTAAAGTTTTTACAACTCGTTCACGGGCAAAATCGTGTTCATCGCATAAAAATTCGATCAATTTATCATCATTTGGTTTATACCATACCAACCTATACTCTTCTGTAACGGCTGGATGGAGAAAAATATTCTTTATCTCATCTAAATTCTCAATATTTTTATCGATGGCTGCCAATACGTTCTCTATATTTCCATACTCTTTTACCAATTTTAATGCTTTTTTAGGACCTATGTTTTTTATCCCATCATTGTAATCTGTTCCAACGAGGATGGCTATATCTACTAATGCCTCTCTCTCTATCCCATATTCTTCTAAAATATCGTTTAATATATATAATTCTGGTGATATGTTCACATACTCGTTCTTATTGGGCAATTTTCTCCTTCCACTGACGGCTAAATTCCTAACAAGATTTGTAGAACCGAACAATAAAGAATCGTAATCTTGAGATGCTACTATATCCGCATCACCTTTTATGGTCATAAATGCCGCCTGTGCTTCACCTTCTGCCGGAGCAAAGACACAAGGAACACCTAAATATTTTAATAATGTTACCGCTTCGTCTATTATCTCGTGACTCAATCTTGTACTCATCTGAGCATATTTTATGGCGTTTTCGAAATCTCTATTCTCTTTTGCAATTATATACTTCTCAATCGCTTCATCACGAACAGCCTTTCTCTTATCTATCGTGCTAAATTTTAATAACGGTGGTTTTCCATCGAATACATAGACCGGTTTGATACGNNTCCCTCTTTTAGCATATTGGACGTTCTATAAAAAATGCCTGAAAGATGAGAAGTAATACTTCCTTTACTACTCATCAAAGGAGTGCCATCTCTCTGTCTTATTATCGATAAAAACTGGTATAATGTATTATACGCATCTATCGCAACCGTTTTATTGGCTAGATCCTCAAAAGATATACCTTTCTTCGTAAGAATCGGACCGATATTTCCACCCATACCTTATCGTTATATCTTAATCTATAAATATTTAGACCATAGAGATAAAGATATATACAGAATATATCATAAATAATTTATATTGATATGAGACAGATTAAAAGAGACCCGATCGACTATAAACACATCCCATTAAGCTCGGATATAGAATTCATATCGGGGAGATATACTCCTTTAGAAGAAAAAATCATCGATTTTAAAGATAGAAAGGTCTTGTACGTGATCGGTAACGCTATCTTAGACAATTCATGTTGTGGGATTGGTGGATGTAGATATGCTATCGTGCCAGGATTTATAATTGATTTTAAGTATAAAAAAGATGCCGGTCTCTCCGTATCAAAGGTCGAACCGATACAGGATTTAAAAGAAAGACAAGAGATTAAAACGATGATAAACGGACGAGAACTAGTAACACAGATCGATTTTTGGTAAAAATAAGGAGTTTAACAATGAATTATGGTTTAGATGAGAGAAAAAAAGAATTGATAGAAGATTTAAAGGCCAAAGGGTATATAAGAAGTAAAAAAGTGGAAGAAGCCATGTTAAGCGTTCCACGAGAGCTGTTCGTCCCTGATGATAAGATAATGTACACATATGAAGATCAACCCTTGATGATCGGGTTAGAACAGACGATCAGCGCACCGCATATGGTTGCCATGATGACGGAGCTTTTAAATTTGAATGAAGGTGATAAAGTACTCGAAATAGGTACAGGATCGGGATACCATGCTGCTATATTGTCAAAGATGGTCGGCTCGGGGGGGAAGATTGTATCCGTCGAAAGATTTGAAGATTTAGCAAAAATTGCTGAAGAAAATTTAAAAAAGGCTAAGATAACCGATGTGAAGATCGTAGTCGGCGATGGATCTTTAGGATATAAAGATGATGCGCCGTACGACAAGATTTGTGTGACCTGTGCCGCGCCAGACATACCGCCACCGTTAATAGAACAACTCAAACCCGGTGGCCGTATGGTAATACCGATAGGAGTATATTTTCAGGAACTTGTTGTAGTGAATAAAGATGAAGACGGACGGATAACGAAGGAGCTTGTAGGTAGCGTAGTTTTTGTTCCATTGATAGGTAGATACGGGTTTAAATCCGAGAGATTTTAGATCTTAATAGTAATTTAAGGATACTATGACGGTAATTTTAAGGCATCACCCTTTTTTTATGTGTCTTAAAATATGAGGCGCTTCATCCAAAATCAATCGTTTCATGGCTAAATTCACGGCGTTTGGTGATCCTGGTATGACAAAAACAATCTTATCTTTTATTATGCCAGCGCTTGCTCGGGATAACATCGAAGCGGATCCTATTTCTCCNNATATTATGCCAGCGCTTGCCCGTGACAATATCGCAGCGGATCCTATCTCTTCAAAGCTTAGATACCTGAATAACTCACCAAAACCGTCTATCTTCTTCTCATAATGTTTTGAAACGGTCTCAATGGTTAGATCTTTTTTAGCAAGTCCTGTACCTCCGCTTATCAAGATCACCTCCGCGTTCGATCCGATCGCATAAGATAACGCTTCGTCAATAATATCTTCCTCATCCGGTACTAATCTGTAAAAAACCAGATCGCTTTTTGCCTTTTTTATCAAATCATGCATTATTTCACCGCTAACATCTTCTGCATCGCTTGGATTGGCTGCATCCTTATAATTCGAGTATCGGGAGGTACTTACTGTAATTATACCATACTTCAAATCGTTCTTTGCATCTTTTTTATGATCTTCTGTCGACATAATCTAAACTCCTTACAAAAATGCCTTCTCATTTTTAAATTTAATAAAGTATGTCTTTAAAATAAATACGATGAATAGATACTAATTTATTTAATCCAAAATATCTTAGTAAAAAGGTTTATCATCTAAAGATCAATCAAGTTTATTATGCAATATCAGGAGACGAGTATATCTAGAATCTTTAATATAACATTCCAGCATGAGGAAGACGTTTTATCATCGTTAAAAGATTTTTGTAATAAAAAAAATATAAAGAACGCTATCTTTTTTTTGATAGGTGCGTTAAAGAGTGCAGAGATAGCTGTTGGTCCAGCCGAATGTAAAATTCCTCCAAACCCAATAAAAAAACAATTTGATGATTGTAGAGAGATAATAGCGATAGGAACAATAGTTGATGAGGATATACATATCCATGCATCCATGGGAAGGAAAGATAGCATATTTACCGGATGTATAAGAGATAAAACCCAAGTTTATCTACTGTTAGAAGGAGTACTGCTAGAATTTAGCGGAACTATTAGAAAAGAGATCGATGATAATCTCGGTGTGAAGATACCACGATTTGGTTAGAATTCGGTTAGAATCTTAACGGTATTCGTATTTATTCATATTCATCTAACGTATTGATATAAGATTAAGTTTATAGTAAATTATCTGTAAGATAGAGGTAAAAACAAGATAAATCTCTAATTAATGAATTGCACATCGACATCGGTAAGATCTATCTTATGCATAAACTTCCTGATCAAAGATAAAAATAGTATATAATCCTAGTCTAAGTTTGGATTATTTTTGAAATGCTGCATCGTAAAACCAAATATGATTCAATTCCTCTCTTTTTTTTCCGTTTGTCCTTCTCTCCCTCACAACCTTTGCAGGTATACCTGCTACGACCATGTTAGGCTCAACATCTTTTGTCACCAATGCTTTTGCGGCTACGATGGCTTGCTCGTTTACAGTAACTCCAGGTAAGATCATAGCATGGGCTGCTATCATAGCAAAATCCTTGATCACCACTCTACTATACTCTTTCTTGGTATTATCCGACTCCGAATGGTTATGAGTATAGATCTCTGCACCTTCTGCCAATCCGACAAAATTTCCTATCACAATACCGCCCTTAGCATCGAGGTATACACCACGATTTATAAAAACATCGTCTCCAACCTCTATATTTTGACCAAAGTTGAAACGGACGTTTTCTTCTGCTATGAAATTCTTACCGCATTTTTTGAATAATCGCTTGGCAAGTATACGCCTAAATGGAACGGCAAAGTTTACCGCCTCGCTCATAGGACTTTTGTCAAAGATATCCCATATAAAATGCAGATACCGCTGTTCAGGGGTAAAAGGTAATTCTCGGGCTTTAGGTAGATACTCACTATACAACTTCAACTCTTCCAAAATTTCGGTTGATACAAGTGGTGCTTCTATAAGTTCTAAGATGCGGGTGCACCCTTCTGTATCTACGCCTGCGTCTACAATCTGCCCGATTGCCAAAAGCCTCTCTTGTATATTCATGATCTTTTCACTCTTTTATCCAAACTATATTTATTTAAATATTTATTCTCTCTCAATTATAAAACTATTTTTTCTATCACATTAGTCCACACATCACGCATCCTGCCCAATGAGACGTTTATAAGATCTTTATCGCCATCTATTACGACCAATCTTCCTCCTTTCGCCTCACCCAATCTTACTATATTCACACCAAACTCTGCAAAGGTTTTGATTAGATCGCTCTCATCTTCTCTTTTTACTTCAACGATCCACCGCGTGTTAGACTCCGAGAATAGTTTTATATCGCTTCTTATACCTTTAATACCTGATAAATCCAGATCAGCACCGATATCTCCGCCCATACACATCTCTGCGACCGCAACAGCGATACCACCTTCTGATACATCATGTGCTGAGATTATCAAATCATTTTCAATTCCATTTAACATAGCATCTATAGATCGTCTCAGTTTGTCGGTATCTACGGAAGGAACGACTCCTATCTTCCCGATAACTCTCAGATACTCGGATCCACCAAGTTCTTCATAAGTATCTCCGACCAGATAAAGTATGTTCTCGCCTTTTATATCGGACGTAACGGCTTTTCTTATATCCTCTATGATTCCAACGCCGTACAGCGAGGGTGTAGGTATTATACCCTTTGGTGTTGCAGATTTTTGAATTGGCAAGTTTGTAGAATTTGTATCTTGCAAATCTTCAATTTGCAGTGTCTCATTATAAAAACTGACATTCCCTGACGCATAAGGAATTTTTAGATCTTTGGCA
>DUJX01000011.1:0-1243 GCA_013329575.1 Halobacteria archaeon
ATATTCGTTAGGAAGCCATGGTTCTTTTAAATAAAGTTCACCTGCCTCTGTATTTATGTTTCCTACTTTAACTATCTTTGTCTCGACAAAAGGTACTGGATGAGTGGTTAAACGCAGATAATCAACGATATCTCCTTTTTTCGCATCATCTGTAATTATTGAGATAGAAGTCGCAAGCATATCAGATCCGCCATAGATTGTTGAGAATTTTATTCCAAAATTTTCCATCTTTTTGGCAAGGCCAAACGTAATAGGCGATCCCCCAATCAAAACCTTCAATCCATCAAACTTGTCTTCTTGAGAAAGAAGCATCTCCATCATCGTTGGCACGCAATTTATCCAAGTCACCTTTTTATTGTGTATGAGAGATGCGGTCTCTGCAGGATTAAATCTACCGCCTAAAATTATATCCGCACCCAAATATGGGCCAAAAATCGGAACACCCCAAGACCATATATGAAAAATTGGTATTAATGGTAGTATCTTATCGTTGCTGCTTAATTTAGCGGGTGCATCATAAAGACCAAGTTGATGAGAGATGCTTAATGCTCCATGTATAACTTTTTCATGCGTATATCTTACCGCTTTAGGTAACCCAGTAGTTCCTGACGTGAATAATATAGAGAAGATATCATTGGGATCCACGTTAATCTCCAGTTCTACATTCGCACCTTTTTCGACCATATCTTCATATGTATTCTCTGTATTAAAATCAAGCCCGATAACTCTACTATCATCAATTATATCTGAAAGATGAGTGAAATTCTGAGATAAACAAAGATATTCTATATCTGCAAGTTTTATAACGTATTTTATCTGTTCTAAAGGCAGGTTTACCGGAATGGGACACATTATTGCACCAAGTATGGCAGCAACATAGTGCATCTCAAAAGACTGGGATGTGTTCCAATCTGCCACACCTATAATCGTTCCCTTTTTTATTCCCAGTGAATTAAACGAATTTGCTGCTCTTAAAACCCTATCATACACCTCTTTATATGTTCTTTTAGCATCTTTGTACTCTATTCCTTTGTTGGGAAAGAGAGTTGCTGCTCTCTTTAATAGATAAGGAATTTTAAACATAACTGTTTTTATTAATAAGTATTATTATTTAAGCATAATGTATGTTGTTTAAACTTGCCTGTTGCCTGCTGTTTATCAATGATTAATACAAAAATAATCCGTCGTGGTTAAAAGAATAAGTTTAGAAATATGGTTCATAGATATAATAATCCATAATCAT
>DUJX01000011.1:1304-3867 GCA_013329575.1 Halobacteria archaeon
CTTTTCCGCTCGGCAACCTCCGCTCAATTATCTGATTTGTATATCCTAAACGTTTTACCGTTCATCGTATGATAAATAACTGGTACGATCATCGGTCTGTCTTTTTCTTTTATCTTTAAAGAGAGATGGAGATAATAAAAAATGTTTTAATATATATTATTAAGTATTCCTAAACGGTGTCAATAATATATTTATTAGATAATTAAAACATTAAACTATCTTAAGATTAGACTATAGTTAATAAATAATTAGCAAATTTAACCGAATAACCAGATTAAGATAAGATAATAAATAAAAGATAAATACAGTACAGGTTTAAGATGCAGCAAAAAAAAGAGATGTCGGGTCTTGATTTAGTAGCGATTATCAGAGAGTTTCAGAAGATAGTAGGAAGTAAGATTGATAAGATATATCAGATCGATGATATAATCCGAATTAGGTTTTATTCGTCTATTATTGGAAAAAAAGATATTATAATAGACGGTAATGGTAGAATATATATCTCAAACTCGCCTCCGCCAGCACCTAAAAATCCTACGGGTTTTGCGATGCTTCTTCGAAAATACGTATCAGGTGGAGCCATATTATCGATATACCAGTACCTATTTGATAGGATAGTAATCATCGAGATAGGACGAGGAGGAAAGAGATATAACCTTCTCGTAGAACTTTTCGCAGGAGGAAATATCCTACTATTGGACGATAATTTCGAAATTATTGGATGGAAAGATAATATTATCCAAGGTACAATCAAGATAAAGACAGGAGATCACTATACATTCCCTGACGAGGTCTTTACACCGTTATACTTGAATTTTTTGAAAGAGCATCTTTATTCCATCTTTTTAACATCTGAAAAAAGCATAGTAGAGACAATAGCATTAACCCTCGGATTTGGCGGAGTTTATGCGGAAGAGATCTGTAAACGGTGTAACCTTGATAAAAAAGCGAGTATAAAAGATTTGTCTGATGAAGAGATAGAGCGAGCGGCGGATGAGATATATAAGATACTATCATCGGTAAATTCAGGCGAGATCAAACCGAACATCGTCTATATCTCTAAAAAACCCATCGGTTTTTTCCCGATAGAGATGCAATCTTATGAGAAAGATGAAAAAAAATATTTTGAAACGTTTAACGATTGTATAGATACCCATTTTCAGATCATAGAAGAGAGAAAGACGACAGAGGCTGAGAGAAAAGATAAGAAAAAAGATAAAGGATCAAAAGTAGAACGAATAATTTCAAGGCAAGAAACGGCTATCAAGGAGTATAAAGATAGATCGGAGGAGAATAGAGAGATAGGCGATCTAATTTATGAAAAATATATGTTGATCAACGAGATATTAGGTATTATAAAAAAAGCGACAGCGCGATACTCGTTTGACGATATAAAAAAGTTGTTGGATGAGAAGAAAGATGCAGGGATAAAAGGGTTGGATTATATAAAAGATATAAACGGCGCCGAGAAGAAGATAACCCTTAACATAGACGGAAGATCGATAGATCTCTTCCTCGAAAAAAATTTGTCTAATAATGCAGAAGAGTATTATGAGAGGAGCAAAAAATTCAAGAAGAAGATGGATGGAGCAATCAAATCTCGAGATAGTTTTTTAAAAGAGTTAGAAAGACAGAAAAAGATGGAAGAACAGGAAGAAGAGAGAAGGCTGGTTATCAAAAAACGAGATAAGAGATGGTATCATAAATTTAGATGGTTCTACTCCTCGGATGGTTTCTTGGTAATAGGCGGAAAAGACGCAGATAGCAACGAAGAGATCGTAAATAAGTATATGGAGAAGAACGATATCTTTTTTCACGCGGATATTCAAGGCGCGCCTGCGACCGTTATTAAGGCCAATAAAAGAGAAGTACCCCAGACAACGATGGAAGAGACGGCCATATTTGCCACGAGTTATTCTAATTTCTGGAAGATGGGAGCATTTGCAGGAGATTGCTACTGGGTCTATCCAGACCAGGTATCTAAGACACCCGAATCAGGAGAGTATGTACCAAAAGGTAGTTTTATTATCCGAGGCAAAAGAAACTATTTTAAAGAGGTAAGGATGGATGTCTCTATCGGACTAAGCCTTCATGTTATAAATAATATAACCAATTCGGATCAAAAAGATCGAATACTGGAAGACAATATTAATGGAATAATAGGCGGTCCAAAGGGTGCAATATCTAAAAGAGCGAGATATTTTGTAGAGTTAGAGCCGGGAGAGTTAAACCCGAACGATATTGCAAAGAGGGTTTATAGATATTTCATGCAGATATCTAAAGAGAACAAAGATATACCAAAAAACTTTGTCTCTCAGGAGGATATCGCCCATTTTATGCCTCCAGGAAACTCAAGAGTTAAATCGATGTCAGGATACCAGAGTTTAGAAGAGAGTAGGAGTTAAATTATGTTTGAGATAAAAGAGATAACAGCGAGAGAGATATTGGATTCAAGAGGTCAACCTACCGTAGAAGTGGATGTAATCACCGATTTAGGTTTTGGAAGGGCATCGGTACCATCAGGTGCGTCTACCGGAACGAATGAGGCGTTAGAACTGAGGGA
>DUJX01000120.1 GCA_013329575.1 Halobacteria archaeon
GGTATGCCTCTGGGGTTCTATCGACCAGAGAGTAATTATCTCTGCGCATCTCTCTCAAAAGATCCATATCAAGATCGGCAATGAGAATTTCTTCTTTATTCTCGTCTGTATAACTCTTTAATATGCCCCATGGTGCTACAATAAGACTTCTTCCAACAATTTTAAGCCCAGTAAAAGATTTTCCTGTTTCGCCGGCCTTTATCATGTAATAACTGTTATCATAGGCACGAGATATATACAGTGATCTCCTTGCATCTTTAGTCGGGTCTATCTCTTTGTAAAATGATACTACTGGGTTCAATACGATCTCTGCATTCATTAATCCTAATATTCGGCACATCTCTGGGTATAATACGTCTGCACAGACTAAAACGCCTATCTGCCCGATCGATGTCTTGAATACGTTTATCTCTCTGCCAGAAGATATACCTAATGCTCTTTCTCCTCTTGTAGGATGTATCTTTACCTGTCTTCCTATTAAAGATCCTTTTTCATAAATATAAGCAACATTGTAATATTTTTCATCTATCTCTTCTAAGACGTTACCTACTATTATTATCCAATATTTTTGCGAGATATCTTTTAAAAAACCTAATGTGTTCTCTTTGTTTATATCTAAAGTCGTTAAAAAATTTTTATCCATCGAAAACATTCCAGAATTTACCGAAAAGTATTCTGGAAGGCATAATATCTCTGCATCTTGAGATACAGCGTTCTCTATCTGTCTCTCTATCCTTTTAAAATTTTCATCTATATTCTTGATATATCCGCTATTACTCACCTGTACCGCGGCTGCTTTGACCATTTTGACCAACATAATACCTCACCATCTTTGTTAAGATCAGTTTAATATGTATTATATAATATAGTAATATTTTATATAATTTTAATCAAATAGTTTTTTTAATGAGATAATACAAAGGGTAAAAGGAGGTTGAATATATGGAGAAAGATAAAAAAACAGATTTGTTAGAGAAAGGAGCGATAATTCAAAGGGATTATGAAACATATGCGGTTGCTCCTCACCTGCCTGGGGGTATATGTGATCCTCAAACTTTAAGAAAGATTGCAGATGTTGCAGAAAAATACAATGCCAAAGCGCTAAAGTTGACATCTGCTCAGCGGATAGCTATTGTCGGTATATCTGAAAAAGATTTAGATAACGTATGGAAAGATCTCGCTATGCCACCAGGACATGCTGTTGGGCTATGTGTACGAAGTGTAAAGTTTTGTCCCGGAACAACATTCTGTAAAAGGGGTAAACAAGACTCTGTAAAATTAGGTATGGAACTCGACAAAAGATATCATGGGACTAGTATGCCATCCAAATTTAAGATGGGTGTATCTGGTTGTACAAACTGCTGTGCAGAGTCCAGAATTAAAGATTTAGGATTTATTGGACGACCAGATGGATGGGAAGTTGTCGTTGGTGGATCTGCTGCTGCGTCACCTACAATAGCACAGACATTAGTAAAAGATTTAACAGACGACGAGGCGCTCGAGATTGCCGATAAAATAATAAATTATTATAAAAAATCCGATACAAAACAACGATTAGGTAAATATATAGATAAAATTGGATTTGATAAATTCAAAGAAGAGGTACTCACAAGATAATCTTATATCTTAAAGCATAAATATCAGTAAACGACCAATACTGGTATTGCTGACAACGTTTATCTTTTTTTATTTTTTGACGCTTATTTTTTCGGTTTTATTCTCGTTATTCCTTCTTTATCAAAATCGAATAAGATCCCTTCTTCTTCTCCTTTTTTAACAATAATCTTTTTATCATCTGTAACGGTGCCTATCTTCTTAGCGGACATCATAGTCTCTTCGAATAAAGAGATTACCTCATCCGTATTCTGTTTATTACATGTTACTACGAATCCTATGCACCCTACCGGGTATATATTAAACCATTCTTCTAATTTGAATCCTTTAGGAATAGGGATCTCTTCAAGATCGATGATGGCACCCATACCACTTACTTCGAGCAGCATACCAGTCGTTCCTACTATTCCGGGATTACTTAAATCTTTTCCTGCTGTCACCAATTTTCTTTTACCGAGCAGTCTCATAACATCTATCTGCTTTCTCA
The DNA here is from genome assembly GCA_013329575.1 of Halobacteria archaeon. GTDB lineage: Archaea > Halobacteriota > Methanoliparia > Methanoliparales > Methanoliparaceae > Methanoliparum > Methanoliparum sp8915u. Next base: position 2,102 of record DUJX01000120.1, read on the forward strand.
ACGTCTCATCATCTCGTTGAGTCACTGTATCCCAGCATAAAGGGCAATTAGGATATCTTCTGCCGTTTAAATCGATTGCTACTATTATATCATCATCAGGATTTGCAGTATGACTGTATATAACAGAATCTTTATCGGCTATTCCTACTATTGCAACAACTATAGAATCATACGAAGTATCGGGATGTGTATGTCCTCCAACCACCGGCACTTTTAATTTGGATACTGCGTCTCGCATTCCTCTTAATATTTCTAAGCAAGTGTTTTCTAAACGCATAGATAAAATATCTACCATAGCAAGCGGTGTTCCGCCCATGGCACATATATCATGAATATTGACAAGTATCGCACAGTATCCAGACCAGTACGGATCTTTTTTTATAAGGTCCTCCATTATTCCATCTGCAGAAATAAGGATAACCTCATTACCGTGGTCTAAAACGGCTGCGTCTTCGCCGAAAGAGGCCATTATTAATGGATAATTGGATAAATCGTTAAGATAACTAGTGATAAATCCAATCTCTTTCTTCCTTTTTATCCCTCTGAAATCTTTTATCCCTTTTATCAGGTCGTCTAGTCTCATCCTTGTGTCCTCATCCCAAATAGTTAAATATATATTTTTTCTATATTTAATCTTGCTGTTAAGAATTTTGATAAAAATGAATTGGATCGAGAAATACAGACCGAGATATCTGAATGAAATTGTTGGAAATAAGCAATCTATCTCTAAATTAAACAATTGGATAAACGAGTTCTTAAACGGAAAGACAAAAAAAGCGGCATTATTATACGGTCCAACAGGTATAGGAAAGACATCATCGGTTTATGCGGTTGCTAACGAGTTTGATCTTGATATAATTGAGTTGAACGCGAGTGATCAACGAAATTATTTGATGATAAAAAAAATCGCAGGATCTGCAGTAGAAAACTACTCTATTAATCAAAAAAATAAGATTATACTGTTTGATGAAGCGGATAATTTATATGGTGTATCTGATAAAAGTGGGGCTAGAGGTATAAGAGAGATAATTGAAAAATCATCTTATCCTGTGATATTAACTGCTAACAATGTAAAAAAAGTACCAAAAGATGTAAAAAATCTTTGTATCTCCATAAAATTTGATTATCTAAAAGAATCGGAAGTTCTATCTGTATTGAAGAATATATGTAAGAATGAAAAGATCGGTGCCGATATACAGGTACTTAGAAAAATTACAAAGAATAATCCTGATCTAAGAGCAGCAATAAACGATTTATATGCGTTAACTGCTGGCATAACATCTATAAATGAGTCTATTTTTCTATCATCATCTGAACGAGATCATACTGAGGATATTTACTCTTTATTGAGAGCACTTTTTGATGGCGAGGATTATCCGGCTGTTATGCAAATATTAAACAAGATAGACGAGACGCCCGAGGATATCATACAATGGATTAATGAGAATATCTTTGAAATTTATGAAAAAGACGTAGATATACTGGCAATATTGGATCGTCTATCTTCATCCGACATTTATTTAGGACGGACTTATATAAGACAAAACTATAGATTTTGGCGATATGCGAACGATCTAATGCTATTAGGCGTACAATCTCTTACTAAAAAAAATCAAAGACGGACTATTTATACAAATTTTCCTAAAAGATGGATATTATCCGGGAGAATTAAACAAAAAAAAGATCAGATGAATGATGTCTGTTTTAAGATAGCAAAAACTTATAATACATCAATGAAAAAGGCAAAATCCCACATACTACCTTTTTTAAAAAAGATATACAACGATGAGGTCTCAGATAAACTTAAAAAAGATATCGGATTAACCAATATGGAAATATCCCTTTTATTTAATCAAGATGAACCAAAAAAATCATATCTTAGTCATAAGAAAAATAAATTAAAAGAAAAATCCGTTTCTGAAGATATAAAAGAGACTGAGCCAAAAAAAGAGAAGATTCAAAAGAGTTTATCTGATTTTTAGCAGACTTGATACTTATTAATTTTAAATTAAGATAAAGATAATTTTATATTATAGTAGTTATAGACCAACAGAGGGCAATTATATATGGCCGAGGTGGGGTAATGGCCATCCTGAAGGACTGTGGATCCTTCGATCCGGGTTCAATTCCCGGCCTTGGCCTTTTTTGTATTAATAACGAATTTTCAAACGTTTGTTAATACAAATCAAAAAGTATATATAGGGGTAGTTTTATTGCTTATGTTATCATATCTTAATATCCCACACATAATCAAGATCGATTACAACGATATGAGATCGATATGTTTATAGAGGATAGATAGATATGTTTATATAGGGTTAGTAACATAATATTAAAATGCGACAATATTTCGTTGTTGCATCGATAAATTTGATCACCTGAATTAATAATAGTGGAGATGTGAAAGGGCGTTTTCACATCTGACGTGAGTCTTTTTAGACCAGCTATTTCTGGTCGGTTATTTGTAATAAATAAGCGGAAGTAGCAAAACAAACCTCGCAATTCCGGTTGATCCTGCCGGAGGTCACTGCTATGGGAATTCGACTAAGCCATGCAAGTTGAGGGCACCTTTTTAGGAGACCCAGCGAACTGCTCAGCAACACGTGGATAATCTGCCCACAGGACGGGGATAATCCCGGGAAACTGGGAATAATACCCGATAGATCATTGGTACTGGAATGTCCTTTGATCTAAATGCACTTTCTACG
>DUJX01000057.1 GCA_013329575.1 Halobacteria archaeon
GATCAAAGATGGTGATAGATGCTACAGGGCATGCCGCGGATATAACACGGATCGTTGAGAGAAAGATGGGTAAATGTCTTGCGACAGAAACAGGTGGAATTATGGGAGAGAAGAGTATGTGGGCGGAGAAGGGTGAGCAAGAGATTATGGCTAATACTAAAGAGGTTTATCCTGGACTCGTCGTAACGGGAATGGCAGCAAACGCAGTATCCGGATCTCCGAGAATGGGAGCTATATTCGGTGGGATGTTGTTATCAGGTAAAAAGGCTGCCGAAGTAGTGATAGACAAGTTAAAGAGCGGGCAAAAATAAAATTGTAGTTTTGTAAACGATAATTATTAAAATGTGAAGGATGGAATGGGCAAGATCTAAGATATCCCATCTTAGATATCCTTTTAGATATTATTCTTTCGTTTTACTATCATTTTTATTTTATTTTTTGGTTTATTTATTAGAATCGTTCATTAATGCTGAATTCTATACATATATGGTAGTTATATGGAGAGTAAGGCCTGACGATCCTCGCATCACGAACCTTGATATCTCCAATTATAGATTCAATTTTTTCGATCTGTTCATCGAACAAGTCGTCTCTGTCATTATTCTCGCCTCTCTCTTCGCCTACACTATAAAAATAGATTATTCCTTTGTCTTTCTTGACTAATCTTGCCGCCACCTCGAGAAAATCGAATGTACTGAATGGTAGATTCATTATGATATGATCGGCAATATCGTGTATATTTTTAGATAAGACAGATCCAGAGTCACCGAGAATTATATTTAGGTTGTTTTTCACCTTATTTAATTTTTTATTCTCGTTCAGATACTTTATAGCATAAGGATTGCAGTCTATTGCGATTACATTACATTTTTTTTTCGCTGCAAGAATAGAAAAAGGACCTACACCGGCAAACATGTCTATAACGATCTCTTTGTCCCTCATATTCTCTATAACCCGCTTTCTCTCGGTAGATAGTCTCGGGCTAAAGTATGTCTTCTCCAGATCTAATTTGTAGATACAGGCATGCTCTCTGTGTACCGTCTCTGTCCTTCTTTCTCCTGCAATATAATCGTACTTTCTTGTTCTAAACGATCCCTCGATAGATGATGCCTTTTTCAATACCACACGTATATTTTTCCGGCTAAGCAGGGTTTTTGCCACGGTTTCAGCGTCATCCACATCTGATGGAAGGATGGCTATATCACCAACCAGATCGTATGAAAGGCGGATATCTTCGTCTGGTCGTATCTCTCTATATGGAAAATCCATCTCGATAAACGTAAAATCGTTTTTGTAATTTTTATCAGCGTAATCGATTATAGAGCCTTTAACGGGAAAATAAACGAAGGAACCATCTTTTACTACGACTAGATCCTCTCTAATAAATTCTTTAATCTCTCTTCTTAATCTTTCTGCCAGGCCCTTGTCAACCTTTACCGCGAGACTCTTCATAATCTATATAATTACAAAATCTTCTCTCTCTTCTTATTGGCAGATAAAAAAGTATCCGTTACCACAGAATTTGTCTCGTTCTCGCCGAGTATGACCCGATATTCCCGGTTATTTCTATCACCGCGTCGCTCTAATAAATCGTCTTTACACATCCTCGATAGGTACGTGGATACGGTACTCATCTTTATATTGTCCTTATACTCTTTATCGAACGTCTCTTTAACCTCTTTGGAAGTAAACCATCTGTCTGAAAATTCGAATATAACGAAGCGTTTAAACCTGTCCACGAGCGAAAATTTAAAACGTGGTACTTCTTGATCTTTATATATATCAGATGACGCAGAAGAAGACGCGCCACTGAGAGAAGAAGACGGTGCTTTCAACCCTTCGACGAATGAGCCAATCAGTTTATAGATATCACTAAGATCCTTATCTGATGTAACTTCTATACACGATTTGTTCCCATCCTCTTCAATCTCGACGCGTATTTTTTTCATTCTCAATTCCTATTGAGTAGATACGGCATCCCATCCCTTTGTGTGAATCTACAAAATGTGATCACAATTTGTGAATTCACAAGTTAATCTTGATTTTGTTATAATATAAACCTTTTGGTTTGTTTAGATTATGATGCTATGTTGTAAAGAGGTTAACACAAATTACCAGTACTTATCTATTGTAATAGGCTTTATTAGCAGTTTTTAGTCTATACACAATTCACATTTTAAAATGGTATAAGCAAGTTACGATTTGTATAGATTTTTCATTATTTATTCCATACCATATAATACTCATCTTTTATATCGCTCAAAGTTAGGTCTAAATATTTTTGGGTAGTGGCAAGATCCGAATGCCCCAGTATCTTCTGCAACGCTCTTAAATTACCTCCGCGCTTTAAAAAATGAACGGCAAAAGAGTGTCTAAAGGTATGCGGGTGGATATTCTTATAATTTAATCCACTTTTTTCAGCATACATCTTGACTATCTGGAATACTCTTACCCGCGTAATAGGGAATAAATACTCAGATCTAGTTTTTTTATTTTTTATATCTGTCAAATATTTTTTAATCTGGTTTAGTAGATCATCGGTGATAGGAACATATCGGTCTTTGTTTCCCTTGGATTGTTCTATCTTTATTATATTATCATCCCAGAAAATGTCCTTTTCTTTTAAAGAACATACCTCAGATACACGAAGACCACACCGCCACATCAATGAAAGTATCAGATAATTTCGCTCGTTTTCTTGTGCATGTTTAAGCATCTCTTCAATCTCGTTCTCGTTTAAGTAAGACGGTAACCTATATTTCATAATTTAACAAAAGACACATTTTGTTAAATATAAACTTATCCATAGAAGACCAATAAACGCATTGTAATTTTAAGGTGTTATAAAATATATATGATGGTTAGCCATCGTGCGTTATTATCGCTAATATGCATTAATTCCAGAAAGTTCTCGTTCTCGCAAAATCTCTCTCCGATTCGAGTATGTATTTATAAAATTTTTCCTCTGTATCGGATCGGCTAAGGATCTTAACCGCCGTGTTTGGCCCGATTCCATGGGCTGCCAATGCGATAACCGCTTTTTTGCCATAAGAAAGGACAAGGTTTGCATTTCTATAGATTCTCTCGATCTCTTTCTCATCAAAGACAGGTTTACCATCTTTTTTAATCTTTTTAATAAGTTTTATCTTATCCTCGTCCCATGGTTTGAGCGCGGCTATAAGTTTAGCTCCACAGATAGGACAGATTATCTCGTCTTGAACAGACTTAACCCTCATCTTTCTACTCCATTTTAGGCAATTTAGACAGAATAAAACCACATAATCGTCCATGATCCGCTCTTTTACTCTCTTTATAACGAGACTGTCCAGATTGTCCGAAGCGATCATCGATCTGAATGAGAAATATTTTTCAGAACTTAACGGAGTCAACCGAGGTATAGTTAAAACTTTTATCTCTCCGTTTTTTACCTTATCCAAGATCAGTTTAGAATTTTTAAAATCCATTCTATCAAAAAAAACCTCGTTGACGGCCTCTTCATAGATCAGACTATCTTCAAATAGCTGTAATAATTTTTTAGATGATATCTTGTCAAAATTAAACTCTTTCGACAGAGCACCCATCCTTTTTGCCACGACGATGATCTTCCATTTTAATATAGAAGTATTCTTCAACGAGAGCTTGACGATACCTTCCAGATACGATGGGTCTATATCGATAACTGTCTCGTATATTAGATCAAGAGGTATATGACTCGGGAATTCAAGCTTTATCCGGTAAGGATCTATTCCCATACTTATATTGACACCGAGACGCGCTGATAATAAAGCGCTCAACCCCGTCCCAATAGTCTCGTTTACTTTATGACCTGCACAGAGATTTATAACAGCAGTATTACCCTCGCTCTCGATGGTTATTACCATATCCGTAGGTATGACATCCTTACTCTGATATTCAAGCAGACTCTTAACTTTAAGATAAGATTCTTCTTCGATAGGGTATCCGATACCGGATAATCTTTCAATTAGATTTATTCTTCCCGAGTCATCCTCTTTATTTATATACGTGGCGAACAACCTACGAACCTCGCCAACCTCTCTGGCAACATCAAAAGGGACAGGGATCTCCTCTCCTGACCAGTTTGGCACGTTTCCATCGGTACTAGTCGCAGGCACGACCTCTATCGCTCCATCTTTTAATGATACAATCCGCCAAAGCTCTCCTTTCATTATAAAGGTAGATCCTTCCCTTAAGAAAGATGCAACAAAACTTTCATCGAGAGTACCTATATTATTTCTGCTCACGAAATCCACCACATAAAACTTTTTCTCGTCAGGAATCATGGAGATGTTCTCGTAGTAATGCCGATAAATTCTTCTTCTCGGCTTAATCAAGATATTATTATCTGATCTATCCGATCCTGATATAAAATCAGATTTAAGATCATATTTAGACTCGAGAAAGATTAAGCCCAGGTTGTTCATCTCTTTTAAAAGTCTGAAAAATTGTTCTTTGTCCAAATTTCGATACGGATAAGCCCTCTTTACCATGTTAAAAAAACCGATCGCATCGATGGTCTTTTCCCCAATCAGTGAACTGTAAATCTGGTTTGCAAGGACATCGTACGAATTTTCTATGATATCGACATCCTCTAACTCTTTAAACAGCCCCCTTCTCGTTATGACCCACGATTCAATAATATCATCCGGGAATGTAGCAATTATCAACCCGCTCGATACCTCGTGTATAGAATGTCCAGCCCGTCCCACCCGCTGTAAAAGTCTATTAACCCGTCTCGGCGATGAATACTGGATGACATTCTCTATGCTTCCTATATCTATCCCTAACTCCATCGATGAGGTACAGACCAACGCTTTGATATCACCGTTCTTGAAACTTTCTTCTATGCTTATCCTCACATCTTTTGAAAGTGAACCATGATGCACCTCACAAGAGAGCCCGAGCATCTTTAATCGCGATCCTATAATCTCTGCTACCTGTCTCGTATTGACGAAGATGAGCATGGATGTACTCTTTTCAGCTATATTTTTTATTTTTTTCAAACATACAAACAATTCAGGATCGATGGACAATTCTTTTGCCTCTATATCATCATCTTCGGTAGGAATACATGTAGAGACACCAATATCTAACGATTTGTCTGATTGCACATCTATGATCTCACAAGGTCTATCACTGCCTGCTAAAAACTTACCAACATCTTCTTTATTCTTTATTGTTGCAGATAAACCTATGCGCTGTATTTTATTATTACATATCTCTTCAAGGCGTTCAAGAGCAATAGACAATTGTGTACCACGTTTAGAAGAGACCAACTCATGAATCTCGTCTAAAACTACGAATCTAACAGTAGGCAACAATTTTTTTAATTTTTTTCCTAAAAACAACAACTGAAACGTCTCTGGTGTGGTTATAAGGATATCTGGCGGATTTATGATCTGTCTTCGTCGCTCCGATTCGGGTGTATCACCATGCCTTACCCTGACCTTTATTCCGAGATGTTCGCCCCATTCTTCCAGCCTTTTTAAGATATCCCTGTTCAATGCTCGAAGAGGGGTTATATAGATCGCAAAGATACCGTTATTATTATCCTTCTCCTTATTCTGCTCCCGCTCGTTTAAAAATTTATGAAATATCGGCAAAATTGCCGCCTCTGTCTTACCGGTACCAGTAGGAGATATTAAAAGAACATTCTTTCCGTCCAATATCAATGGGATAGAGTTTGATTGTATCTCTGTCGGGTTTAAACCTACAATTATGGACTTTATTCTATCATCTAATAAATCAAAAACATTATACATAGAAATACACAAAGATTTTAAATATCATATTATACGACCGAGATCGGTACCATCCAGAAGATAAGCTCTTGCTTTTTTACCGAATAAGATACTTTCGAGAAATCCAAACGATCGCCCCTTCATAATATTTACAGCCAACCCGCCGCATAGATCATTAAATGCCGGGATTACTATCAATTCGTCCATAGCGATTGGTCGGATATCTATTATATCTTTCGTACTTTTTTTAGAGGCTTTTACATTTAATTTATTCTTATTGATAGGGACTCTCAGCCAGATGGCTAACGTGTTTGATATGCCTAGACTATCCGTGAATCTTACTACAGGATGAATATGTGCCATAACACCTGTTTTACAATTTAATACTTCATCAGATGGGTATGCATGACCGTGAAAGAGACCGATACCATAATAAGAGAAACCTTCGCCATCGTATAAAAAAATGTTCTCTTTTTTAGGAATTAGATATTCCAAATTTCCGTCATGGTTTCCTTTTGTGATGTATACATCCGAATAATTTGATATTTCTGAGAAAAAGTTTGGTATCTCTTTTTTTTCTTGTCTACTGACAAAAGGAATGTTGTGTTTTATATCACCCAAAAAAATTATATCCTTTGGATCAAATTCATCGATTATAACCATAATCTTATTTAATAAACCATCTGTCTGGCTTGGTATATTGATCCCGTTCTTCATCATCTCATACTCTATGCCGAGGTGAAGGTCTGCCAGGACGATCGTTCTTCTATTTGAAATAGAGAGAACAGGCATATTTAGTATAGGTTCTAACATCGTTGATTATCTAAAATTATATTATCAATAAAGAATGCGACACTATGATATATATTTAACCATACTGATCCGTGGTTAAATCCTTAAAAGTATAATTGGATATATAAAATAGAATATGAGATGAGAGATTGATAAATAGATAACCGCCTTTTTAAATCAGACCAGCTCCCGCTCTAGATGCTCCCACTTTTTGTCATTCTTGATATATTTGAATATTGCATGAATGCAGGAAAACTCCATCAATGAAGGATAGATCATCAACGCTACGAATTTCTCCGGTAAACCTCGCATACCTTTTTTTAACCCGTTATTTTCTATAGAATCCTGTACAACCCGGCCATAGCATATTAAAAAGAGTGGTTGTAATAATATCATGATAAAAGGCAGAATGACGAATAGAAACCATGAGATCTTGACGGATTTATTCTTAATATGAATAAAATCTATAAAATGGGCCCTAATACCTTCAAAATGCCCAATCATCCATCTAATACGTTGTTTATAAAAATCAGTTATGGTTAACGGTGCCTGTTCTCCTACGATTGCATCATCGGTATATCTCACCCGTAAAGATCTTGTATGTATCCTTTCACCGATGTCAAGATCTTCGCATACCTTACTCTCGTCAAAAAATCCGATTCTATCGAATAGATCGCCTCGTACAAGTCCTATTAACCCATTAAAATGTTTGTAAGAGTCAAAAAAATCCGAGAATCTGTATAAATCATTGATCAACAGATATTCTACTCCGACTAACGTCTGTATCAAACTCTTTTCGGTGATTATGTATCTAGGACCACTAACCATAACCAGATCGTCATTAAAATCGGATTCGAATATATCGAGACACCTATCTATAAAATCCTCCTTTGGTCGGCTATCTACATCAAAAAAAGCAAAAAAATCAGGCTTTTCATTCTTACGATATATTTCTTCAATAGCATCGTTTAATGCAGCAGCTTTTTTACCAGGCGTTGGTATTCTAAAGATAAACTCTATACATCTATCTTTTTTCTCTTTGGATATACCTTCAAAATAAACCTTTTTGTTACTCGATATCTCATCGTCTATTACATAAATTATCCTAAGATCTATTCGTTTATTATAATCAGAATATTTTTTTACCTTTTCCATAGATTCTATCGACTTTTTTACCAACTCAACAGGTTCTGATGATGATACAGGAATTATTGCGATCGTTTTATAAATATAATCCGCGCCTTTTTTTATCATCTTTGTATATCACGAATTTATTATTAATAAAATTAACTGATAAAAACATATTATCGCGCTGTATTTAATATTACAAAAAAAAATATAAATTATTTTAGTAAAGTAAAGAATAAATATAAAAACGATTTAAATAGGAGCCAAATTATGTCGTATAAGATGAACAGATAGATCGATCTAATTAGTTAATCTTCAACTAAAACCTAATTGTAAGACCGTAATAAGTTATGTATGTCTACTAACGCCGTTAAAATTTTTATCCGTACTGGTGAGTAATGCAGGTGAGTATAACAACTACAATCTGAACAACCAAAACCTTTTATGCCATCAAATTTGTCTGATAAAAAATTCGCAACAATGCACTCCATTTTTTTATCCGTCTTACTCGATAGAAACCCTATTATGTCCATATAACCTTTTAAATAATCAATATGCCACCATCTTTTATAATTTTTTAAATCTCTATCAGATATGCTGACGCCGTTGTAAGAAAAATTTATCAGATGGCGATGGATACGATGATATCCATTAATTCCAAAAGCAGAACCTGTATAGACAAAATAGCCCTTTTTAAAATGGATAATCCCTAAAGATCCGATGTCAATCCAGTCTTCTCTCTTATTTTCTAATAAAAGGTTGTATGTAATGCCATACATCTTCTATCCAAACCATACTAATATCCTAACTTTATACTTTTAGATTCTTAAACTACGTTAAATTATCTAATCTTACCGCCAATTCCAGATAAAAACGTTTTAATCTTTTTCTCTACCTCTAAAATGTCCTTGTCTTCGTAGACGGATATCGTAAATGTGAGACTTTTTTTCTCACTGAAGAGATCGATCACTTCTACCCGGTCTGCTCCGTACATCTCTATCACTTCGCATAGAACCTCGGGAGAGATTCTATCAAAATCTTCAAACTG
>DUJX01000134.1 GCA_013329575.1 Halobacteria archaeon
CTGGACAACAATCAACACAGATACCACAACCGGTACAGGCATCCTCATCCAGCAACCAGACCATCCCGTTGACTATCTTTAAGACCTTGCCTCGTACAGGACATGCAACAACACAATCACCGCATGCATGGCATTTTTCAGGATCTATTTTTCTCTGTTTGAGCGGAGGACGCTTATTTTTGCCCTCTCGTCTTTCTATAGCCTCGCTCCACGGACCGACGATCCCTTTTTCAAAATCTTCGATATCTACTTTAATAGCATTTACCGGGCAGACGAGTTCGCATTTTCCACAATAGATGCAATAATCGTTGAACTTTGCCTCGCCTATCTCACGATGATAATTTACCAGAAGATTTAGGCCTGCTGCATATGAAACATTCTCCCCTATCAAGATAGGTTCCACTGTATCCCACATCTTTGTCTTAGCCGCAAAAGATATATTTTTAGTAGGACAAGCATCGATGCACGTTCCGCATCCAACACATAGTTCTTGGTCGATCTTGATGCTTCCACGCACAGGTTTTTTGACGGATATAACCTTAACATCACAACAAGCTGCCTCGCATCGTGCACAGTATATGCATAACTCCTCATCCCGTCTTACTAATCCGTCTTTGGTCTTAGTAATCCCACCTTTAGGTATTTCAAAGACCAATGAATCTCTCGGGCACGCATCCAGACATTTTAGACAACGCTCGCATTTATTAACAAAATCCGCTGCAAAATCTCCTGATATGGTGGATTTATATTTTATTCCATCTATATCTAGTTCCAACGCATCAAAAGGACAGATAGTAGTACAGGTTTTACAAAAGACACATTTATCCATGTCAATGACGATATCACTCTTCTTCTCCGCACCGACCGCTACCATGGATATGGCATCCTGTGGGCATGACATTGCACAACTTCCACATCCACTACATTTTGCAAAGTCCAATGTCAATCTTCTCGTATCCTCTGGAGATCTTCTCTCCCATGTGACTTTATCTTCAGAAGGTAATACAGAAATAATTATTTGCATATCATTCACCAAATTTATACATAGGATTACTTACCTATTATTAAAAATTTGTGTTTAAATAGTTTTGTTATATTTTTCTTGTAATGTTTTTATGTGTTTGGCGTATATTATCGATTAATTAAGAAAGATTAGAGAGATTGGCATGATTTAGATAGGACGAATGATGAGAAACAAAAGTAGAGATTATTTATGAACAGAAGATCGGATATATATAGGATAAGAAGATTTAATGAGTATTATACAAACCTGTTTAAAAATAAAGACTTCTTGTTATGCCTTCCTTCATCATTTAATGAGAGAGAATGGGGTTTTATACCTATAAAACGTCAAACAATTGGTAATATGTGGAGGCATCTCTCTTTTCAGAGTTTAGAGGAGATAGAAAGCTTTTTTTTAAAAAATACTCCGCTTCATCTTTATTATTCATCTGCCTATTATGAACACCCCGATATTAAAAAAATGGATGAAAAAGGATGGAAAGGAGCGGATCTAATATTTGATATAGACATGGATATAAAAAACGATTCAGATTATAGAAAAATGCTTTTACTGGCAAAAGATGAGGTTGTAAAATTATACGATATTTTAAGAGGCGATTTTGGATTAAATGATATCCAGATTGTTTTTTCCGGAGGAAGAGGATATCATATACACGTAAGAGACAAATCGGTATTAGGGTTAAAAAGTAGAGAGAGAAGAGAGATAATAGATTATCTTTCTGCAAGTTCTCTCGACATAGATAATATCTTGAAGAGGAGAGAGGTTGTTGGAGGAACCTACGGCGCAGAAAAAGGATATTATTATGAGATGGTAGATTCGTCGTGGGGGGAGCGAGTATGGAGTAGGGTTACGGATTTTTTGGATGAGATAATAAATATGACCGAGGATGATGCAATAAAAAAGATCAGAGAGTTAAAAATTGGAAAAAGGGATAGTTTTGTAAAAGATTTAAGCAGAAAAGATGCGTTAGAGATATATCAAATGTTAAAAGGATCAAATATTGTTGAACTGATGAGAAGAGATAGAAAAATAACGACAGATAAATTTACTAAAAACTTAATGAGACGAGTTGTAGAGAACGAGTTAAATATGCTTCCTTTGAACAAAATAAATACAGATGAGCCTGTAACTACGGATATAAAGAGATTGATAAGGTTACCTGGATCATTACATGGTGGAACCAGTCTTCAAGTCAAACCAGTAGATAATATCGATGATTTTGACCCGTTAAACGATGCGATAGTCTTTTCAGAAGAGTATAAGAAGATTATCTCTAAAGTAGATATAGATATATCAATGAAAGATAATACATATAATATAAAAAAGGGTGAGAATAATGCTCCCGAATTTGTATGTTTATTCTTAATATGTAGAGGACTCGCCTATTTAGAAGATGATAGGTAGATAAAATGGTCGGTAAATAAAAAGGATTGCATCAGGCCGATGGCGTGATGTTTACAAACCGGAGATTTGCAATGAAAGAGATGGATATAATTTTATTGAAAGACCTGCTTGATAAAGAAAGATCGAAACAAGCACTTCAACCAGTAGATAAAGATTTATATAAAGAGATAAAAGAATATTTCAATAGGTTGAGGCGACAGATTAACGAGATAGGCGATGCAAGTAAAAAAAAACTTTTTTTGATAGATGAGCTCAATAGCGCGGAAAAAATTTTTAATTTTTTTTTCGAGAAAAGATTAGGCAAGATAATTAATATAGCCACGAGACTAGCAAAAGGAACGGATAGCCGGCAGAGTGCCGAGATTCAGAGATCCACGAGTAGCAATATAAAATATTCTGATACCATCGATAATTTAACTACGTATGAGGAGAAGATATTAGACTTGTTGATCGAGAGCATAAGATCCGCGCGAGAGATTATGTTAAATGACATATACAAAGATGAGGAAGAAGAGTCCTCTACTTTGATAGAAAATATTGAGAAAAAGAGTGATAAGATATATACTGGCAGAGTAGTTGATAAGAATAAATATAGAAATGTCATCGTGCGTGCAATTGAAGATATCCCAGGATTTGTAGATATCGATAGAAAAAAATATATAATACGTAGAGAAGATATCGTAGTCTTATCTGATAAAGTTGCAGATATGTTATTAAAAAAAAACTTGGTTGTTAAGATAAATGCAATTATAGAGGATTGATTAAATTGAAGATGCCTAAAAAGATAAATACATATTGTCCATATTGTAAAAAAAAGACAGAACATACCATAGAACGGGTTAAAAAAGGTTCCCAATCAGGCCTGAAATGGATTAATAGACAAAAACGCAGACGGGGCGGTATAGGGAACATGGGTAAGTTTTCTAAGGTTCCGGGAGGAGACAAACCGACTAAACGAATCAACGTAAGGTATAGATGCAACGAGTGTAAAAAAGCGCATCTCCGTAAGGGATTCAGAGTCTCCAAGTTTGAATTGGAAGAATAATCGATCATAGTATAAAAATAAAAAATATTTTTGATAATGGAGGAATTATTGATGAGGAGTAGAGAGAAGACAGTAAGAAGCAGATTCTTAAAGGTAAAATGTGGAGATTGCGAGAATGAACAGATCGTATTTGATAGAGCCACTACGACAGTTAAATGTGCTATCTGTGGAAGAACATTGGTAGAACCAACAGGAGGTAAAGCACGAATAACTGCAGAGATAAAGGAAGTTTTGGAGTGATCTTTTGGTGCTTAAAGATAAATGGCCTGAGGAAGGAGAACTAGTAGTAGGTGTAATCTCAAAAGTGGAGAACTTTGGGGCTTTTGTCGAATTAGACGAGTTCGGTAAGAAGAAAGGATTGATTCATATATCCGAGATAGCACCTGGTTGGATCAAGCATATAAGAGATCATGTAAAAGAGGGGCAACGGGTAGTCTGTAAAGTTTTAGAGGTAGATCCTAGCAGAGGACGAATCGAGTTATCTTTAAAAGATGTCAACGAACACCAATCTAGAGAAAGGATGCAGATTTGGAAGAACGAGCAAAAGGCTATAAAATGGCTCGAATTAATTGCAGAAAGATTAGAAAGAGACAAAAAAGAGTTTGTTGAAGAGATAGGACAGAAACTTTATGATCATTTCTCAGGAATATTTTATGCCTTTGATGAAGCGTTTGAGAAAGGAAAAAAGGCTTTTGACGGATTAGATATCGATGAAGAGATAATCGATGAGATTTTGGTGACGGCACAGACAAACATCAAAAGTCCTTTGGTAAAAATCTCTGCATATGTAATGCTCCGCACTATCCATCCAGACGGGGTAGAGATAATTAAAAAAGCGTTGAAGAGTGCAAAGAAAGTAACGCGACGGAAGGATATAATGCTTGATATCAAGTATATCGGTGCGCCGAGATATTCCATCGTAGTAGAGGCAGCAGATTATAAAAATGCTGAAAAAATTTTAAAGAAAGCTGCCGATAAAGCAATAGAGATCATCAAAAAGAACGATGGGGAAGGGACTATTATAGAGACCCGATAAACTATATCTTTATTAATAAAAACAAACTATTAATCATTCAATAAAAATATTAAAGATGAGATCTAAACTCCGTAAATGTCCTGAGTGTGGCGGATATACTCTAAAAGAGGATTGTCCTATCTGCAGGAGAAAAACTTTCGATCCGATTCCAGCCAAGTTTTCTCCTGAGGATCCGTATGGGATATACAGAAGAAGATTGAGATATAAAGAGTATTATGGTGATAAGAATGGATGTAATTAAAAAAGAGATAGAAAAAGTTGATTTAAAAGATCCTATTTATATAGAGGGACTTCCTGGGGTAGGATACGTTGGAAAACTGGTCGTAGATCATTTGATCAAAGAATTGCATGCAAAAAAGATTATAGAAATTTATTCAAAGTATTTTCCTCCGCAGGTTTTAATTGATAGTAACTCGATAGCACACTTGGTCAAGAACGAGGTTTATGCATGGAAGAATGATCAAGGGGGTAATGACTTGTTGTTCCTCGCCGGAGATTTCCAGAGCGTATCTTCGGAGGGGCATTATGAACTAACCGACGCTTATTTAGATATAGCAGAAGAGTATAATGTAAAAAGAATATATACGATCGGAGGATACGGTGTTGGTTATATCCTTGAAAAACCATCTATAATATGTGCAGTAAACAACGAGAGTTTGTTGGATGAGTTAAAAAATTATAATGTCGAGTTTAAAGAGGAGGAACCTGGTGGAGGAATTGTCGGTGCTGCTGGGTTAATGCTCGGTTTAGGAGCACTGCGTGGTTTTGAAGGAATATGCCTTATGGGAGTCACCTCTGGTTACCTCGTAGATCCGAAGAGCGCACAAGAGGTTATAAAGATACTCTGTCGCATACTCAATATCGAGGTAAGCTTAAAGGATTTAGAGAAGAGAGCGGAAGATATGGAAGAGATAATAAAGAAATTAAAAGAGGCAGAGTATACATCAAAAGGCGCTGTAAAGGGGAAAGACGAGTCTTTTGGATATTACATATAATGTATGTAAAACAAGTCTTGTATAGATTTTATACACATTAAAATTTTTAGATAGATCAGGATGTACACATAAAAATTATCTGGTTTAGATATCTTTTATTGGGAAGAGGCTAAGAAATATAGAAGAATTATAAAAGATCTTCTTAAACCAGGGTAGATTTTTGACAATATCCAAAATTACGAAGTGTAACCATCTATGAAGACATTGTTGAAGATTGGCGGTAGTATATTGACAAAAGCGGATGGCGCAAAGGTCGTTGTATCATCGCTCAAACGCATCGCTAAAGAGATATCATCGGCATGGCAGGATTGTTATGTCGGAGGGATCAACAAACTTGTTCTGGTGCACGGTGCCGGTTATTGTGGCCATCCCGAGGCAGATAAATATAAACTTAATGAAGGATTGACCGATACAAAAGGGATCTATGATACACATCGGGCGGTATCAAAGCTTAATAGCATATTCCTGGACATTCTGTCTGATGAGGGGCTTTCAGTAGTTCCTATCCATCCGTTGAACATGATCGCTGCGAATGATGGTAGAATAATTTATCTCGATCTTAATTGTATAGATAAAGCGTTGCGCAACGATATCCTTCCTGTGATTCATGGTGATGTGGTCTTTGATGATACGAGAGGATGCTGTATAGTCTCGGGCGACCAGATTATAAACTATCTGGCAAGGAGATTAGATGTTGATAAGGTAGGTTTAGCCACAAACGTAGACGGGGTCTATCTTAACGGCACATTTTTAGAGAAGATAAACAATGAGAACATACAGATGGTATTTAATCAAAAATACCTGCCTGGTAAGACGCATGACGTGACGGGTGGAATGCTGGGCAAGATAAAAGAGTTATGGGATCTGCCCGTCGAGAGTATTATATTCAATGGGCAAGTAGATGGAAATATACGGCAGTTTTTAGCCGGAGAAAACTTGAAAGGGACGGTTATACGTAGAATCTGACGATTCTCACATTAGATTCTTTGATCTGTGACTTTCAACCATAAGAATATGCAGATGGGGTTTATGCCTGTCGGGATTGAAAAACATCTGTTTTAAAATTAAATTAAAAAATGTCGTGTGAAGATGAATAGGATATATAAAGAGTCTGTAAAAGTTATCACAGGAGTAATAAACGATACGGTCGAACAGATGAATACTAAAGAGGTTGAATACTTGGAAAGTGCTATATTAGACGCCTCAAAAGTTTTTTTAATGGGACTAGGCAGGTCCGGTCTGGTTGCTAAAGGTTTTGCTATGAGGCTTATGCATCTCGGTATAGATGCATACGTAGTGATGGAGACGATCACACCGGCTGCATCTAATAAAGACCTTCTAATCTTTATCTCTAGTTCTGGTGAGAAAGGATCATTGGTAGAGATTGCAAAGATAGCAAAAAAAGTGGATATGACAATTCTAACCATAACTTCAAACCCAAGCTCATCTCTCGGGGGATTGTCCAACAAAGTGGTATTCATTCCAAAAGTAGCAGATTCATGTTCTTTGGCACCGCTTAACACTTTTTTTGAAGATACGGTTCAGGTCTTTACGGATGGTGTTATTGCGGATCTGATGGCTAAGATGGGTAAGAGTGAGTTGGATATGAAGAGAAGACATTCGATATTAGAATGAACGAATTTAAATACGAATATTTAATAAACCATAAAGATCAAAAAAATAGATTATAAAAAGTGATAAAAAGAGGGAAATAAATGGAAAGAGTAAGAGAGACTCTAGAACAACTATCGAATGCCTGTGGTATATCAGGCAGAGAATGCGACATAAGGGAGATTTTGAGAAACGAGATAAAAGAATATGCCGATGATATAAGAGAAGATATATTAGGCAACCTTATCGCTGTTAAATATGGCAAGAAATCAAAAGAGAACAGAAAAAAAGTGATGTTAGCCGCTCATATGGATGAGATCGGCTTTATGGTAAAATTTATTGACGATAATGGATTTATAAGGTTTATTGGGATTGGTGGATGGTTTTATCCTTCTTTGTTAAATACGCGGGTCATACTACACGGATCAAATGGACCAGTAGAAGGAGTGATCGGATCTAAACCTCCACATATTCAATCAGAAGATGATAGAAAGAAACAGATAAGATTAGAAGATTTGTTCATAGATATAGGTGCAAAAAATAAAGAAGAGGTTTATAACGTAGGGATACGGGAAGGGACGACTATAACTATAGATGCATCGCTGAAAGATCTGTTAAACGATAGGGTAACCGGTAAGTCTTTCGATAATCGGGCTGGTCTGACCGCATTAATAGAGATAATGAAGAGAATAGACGATCCCGACTGTGATATATATGCAGTAGGAACCGTTCAGGAAGAGGTGGGCTTGAAAGGGGCAAAAACATCATCGTTTGAGATTGATCCGGATCTTGCACTTGCTATAGATACGACCATACCCCAAGACCACCCAGGTATCGATTCAAAACGGTCTATGATAGAGATAGATAAAGGACCAGTAATAACCATAGCGGATGCTTCAGGAAGAGGGTTGATTACGCCTGAGAAGATAATAGATTGGCTTACTAATGTTGCCAAAGATAAAAATATACCATACCAGTTGGAAGTATCCGAAGGGGGGACAACAGATGCCACTTCGATCCATTTATCGAGAGCAGGAATACCAACAGGTGTGGTAAGCATTCCTACAAGATATATTCATTCCCCAGTGGAAGTTCTCAGCCTAAAAGATATAGATAATACAGCCGAATTAATCGTTCAGGCACTAAAAGAGATAGATAAGGTGGATCTTCGATGAGTAAGATACTTTTTTTAGATACAACATTGAGAGATGGAGAACAGACACCAGGAGTCTCTCTGACAAAGGATAAAAAACTATCTATCGCAAGAGAGTTGGATGGTTTGGGTGTGAACATAATAGAGGCAGGTGCCGTAGCCGTCTCAGATGGAGAAAGATCTGCGATAAAAGATATAACAAAAGAGGGATTAAACGCAGAGATATGTACATATTCGAGGCCAATTAGATCGGATATAGATTATGCGCTGGATTGTAATGTTGATTCGATACATCTAGTCGTTCCTACGTCAGAACTGCATATGAGAAAGATTGAGAAGAGTAGCGACGAAGTAGAAGAGATGACCATAGAATCTATAGACTATGCGAAAGATCACGGTCTGATAGTAGAGTTAAGCGGAGAAGACGCTTCAAGAGCCGATTTAGACAGTTTAATCAAATTATATAAAAAAGGGGAGGAACATAATGCAGATAGGGTATGCTTATGTGATACCGTAGGTATCCTGATCCCTGAAAAGACAGAAGAGATATTTTCAAGGATTAAGAAAGAGATATCTATACCGATAGCGATACACGCACATGACGATTTTGGATTGGCCACTGCAAATTCTATAATTGCTTTAAGAAACGGAGCATCAGAAGTACACGTTGCAATGAACGGATTGGGAGAACGGGCAGGAAATACATGCCTGGAGGAGGTCTCGGCTGCATTAAAATTTTTATACAAAGAGGATATAGATATCAAGACAGAGGAGATATACAAGGTATCTCGAACTGTTTCTAAATTAACAGGGATTAATGTTCAGCCTAATAAAGCAATAGTTGGAGGTAATGCTTTTACACATGAAGCTGGTATCCATGTTCATGGTATTGCCAAAGATCCATCGACTTATGAACCGATAAAACCAGAATTGGTCGGACGGGAGAGAAGAATCGTTCTCGGAAAACATACCGGAAGGAAGTCTGTAGAGATTGCACTAAAAGGGTTTGGTATAGAATTTAACAAAGAAGAACTAGAAGAGATATTCAACCGAGTCAAAGAGATAGGAGATAGAGGCAGGAGGATAACCGATGGCGATCTTCTAGCAATTGCTGAGAATGTTCTCGCATTATCGAGCAAACAAAAAGTGAAACTTAAGGAATATAACGTAGTTACCGGAAATAAGATAAAATCTACGGCATCGGTGATCTTGGATATAGACGATAAAGAGCATATAGAAGCAGACGTGGGTGTTGGACCGGTTGATGCCGCAATAAATGCATTAAGGAAGACTATATCAGAGATAACCGATATCTCGCTGGAAGAGTATCACGTCGATGCGATAAGCGGTGGAACCGATGCCTTGGTCGACGTCTCTGTAAAACTATCCCGAAACGGAAAGAGTATCACCACAAGCGGGGTGGATGTGGATATAATAAAAGCATCTATTGATGCCGTAATAGCAGGTGTAAATAGATTGGTGGAGTGATTGTGTCATGCCTAAAAAAGAGAGAATGAAAGGAACAAAGATCGTAGTCGAATCACTGATGGATGAGGGGGTAGAATACATATTCGGTATTCCGGGTGGTTCTATAATACCACTATACGACGAATATTATGATTCAGATATAAAACATATCCTTATGAGACATGAACAAGCGGCTGCTCATGCTGCAGATGGATATGCCAGATCTACTGGTAGAACCGGTGTATGCACCGCTACATCAGGCCCCGGTGCCACAAATCTTGTTACAGGAATTGCAACCGCATACATGGATTCCGTGCCAATGGTTGCCTTGACAGGGCAGGTACCGACTACGTCTATCGGTAACGATGCGTTTCAAGAGGCAGATATTACAGGGATAACCCTCTCTATTACTAAACATAACTATCTCGTGAAGGATGTAAACGAGTTACAAAGGATCATAAAAGAGGCATTTTATATTGCTTCTACCGGAAGGCCCGGACCAGTATTGATAGATCTACCTAAAGATGTCCAAACCGGAGATGCAGAGTATAATCCCGAGACTACCGTAAATCTGAGAGGGTATAAACCGACTTACAAAGGGCATCCTGCCCAGATAAAAAAAGCTGCAGATATGATAATAGCCGCAGAAAGGCCTGTCATAATAGCCGGTGGTGGAGTAACGATATCTGGTGCAAATAAAGAACTTATAAATTTGGCAGAGTTGTTAAATATACCCGTTGCTACGACGATAATGGGTAAAGGCACTTTTCCAGAGGACCACCTATTATCACTAGGTATATTGGGAATGCATGGTACTAAATATGCTAACTATTCTGTATCAGGTTCGGATCTTATTATTGCCATAGGTACACGATTTAGTGATAGGGTAACAGGAGATGTAAGTAGATTTGCATCCGATGCAAAGATAATCCATATAGATATAGATCCTGCCGAGATAGGAAAGAATGTACGGGTAGATCTTCCCATCGTGGGAGATTCTAAGAATATCCTTAATTCATTGGTAAGTGTTTTAAAAACAAACATCAGCAAAGAGACAAAGTACAAAAACTGGCTTGATAAGGTAACTACATGGAAGAAAGAGTATCCATTATATTTTGATAAGAAAGCAGATACATTAAAGCCGCAATACGTCATAAAAAAGTTATATGAGGCGACGAACGGGGATGCGATCATGGTTACAGAGGTGGGACAACACCAGATGTGGACTGCACAATACTATCTTTGTAAAAATCCTCGGCAGTTTATATCATCTGGTGGACTTGGTACTATGGGATATGGTTTTCCTGCATCACTCGGAGTAAAAATGGGACTGCCGGATAGATTAGTATTTGATGTGGCAGGAGACGGAAGTTTTCAGATGAATTGCCAGGAACTCGCCACAGCCGTTCAAAACAATATCGATGTTAAGGTTGCAATAATAAATAACGGCTATCTGGGTATGGTAAGACAATGGCAAGAATTATTTTATAATAGAAGATACTCAAATACGAGACTCGGATATCTGCCAGATTTTGTAAAATTTGCAGAATCATATAATGCAAAAGGTATAAGAGTTACAAAGAAGAGTGAAGTTGAGGATGCAATAAAAGAGGCAGTTAAGCACGATGGCCCCGTTTTGATAGATTTTAGAGTGGAAGAGGAAGAAAATGTGTTTCCTATGGTCCCTGCAGGTGCGCCTCTAACAAACATACTCGAGGTTGATAAGATATGAAACATGTCTTGGCAGCATTGGTAGAGAATAAGCCGGGTACCCTTGCAAGGATACTTAATCTGTTTAGACGACGGGGGTTTAATATAGAGAGTGCTGCTGTTGGAGAAACGGATGATCCTGAGATATCACGGCTGACTATTGTGGTTAATGGGGACAACAATGTGGTTGAACAGGTAATAAAGCAGCTAAATAAGCTTATTGAGGTAATAAAAGTCAGTAATTTATCACAAGATACGATGGTGGGCAGAGAACTGGCAATAATAAAAGTAGCTGTAGATAAAGAGACGATGGGTGAAATAATCGGTTTATCAGAGATATTTAGGGCAAAGATAATAGATGTATCTATGAAATCTTTGGTAATAGAGATAACAGGCGATGAGGATAAGGTAAATGCGTTCGTAGACGTTATGCGGCGGTTTGGTATCAAAGAAATGGCACGGACTGGGTTAGTTGCTCTTGCGAGAGGACCAAAAGCGACGAAAGTGGAAAAAGAGGAGGTATAAAAAACAGATGTTCTTTACTCCCGTCCTGCACAATGCAGGACTGCTATTACGCAGTATAACCGTAGGCTATACAGGATTAAAAAACTTGTGGGTTTTTAAAATAGATGTTTCACGAATCTTCAATTCGTGGACCATAAACCCTCGGTTTGTGATTCTTTACTCACGTCCTCTACAAGGCAGGACTGCGATCCCACGCAGTGTAGGTTTAATCCTACACAGGATTAAAAAACATTTGTTTTTAAGGACTGCTATTACGCAGTGTAGCCATAGGCTACAATAGATTTTAAAAACATTTTGTTTTCAAAAATGGAGGTTTTCAAAATGGCTAAGATATACTATGATAAAGATGTGAAATTAGATGTATTAAAGGGAAAGAAGATTGCCGTAATAGGCTATGGAAGTCAAGGAAGGCATCAAGCATTGAACATGAAAGATTCTGGATTTGACGTAATTATTGGTCAAAGAGAGGGAAAATCTGCTGATGATGCAAGAAAAGATGGGTTTGAGGTAGTATCAGCTGTAGATGCTGCAAAAAAGGGAGATTTAATAATTCTCACCGTACCAGATGAGCTGCATGAGTCGATCTATAACGAGATAAAAAGCAATATTACAGAGGGAAAGGCGCTCGGTGTATGTCACGGATTCAGTATTCTTTACGGATTGATAAACCCGCCAGAAAATATAGATGTAGTAATGATTGCACCAAAGGCGCCTGGACCGACTGTTAGAAGTACTTATGTTGGCGGATCGGGCGTTCCATCTGCCATTGCCGTGTATCAAGATTATACTGGCAAGGCTTTACAAAAAGCGTTGGCATGGGGTCATGCTATCGGTTCTGGACGAGTAGGTATAATAGAAACAACGTTTGCAGAAGAGGTTGAGACGGATCTTTTTGGAGAGATCACAGTCTTATGTGGTGGAGTAGCGGAACTGATCAAAGCAGGATTCGAAACGCTTGTAGATGCAGGATATCAACCAGAGATCGCTTATTTTGAATGTTGTAACGAACTTAAGCTGATCGTAGACCTGATATACAACGGCGGGCTCGAGAATATGTGGTATTCTGTCAGTAATACTGCCGAGTACGGGGGCAGGATATACGGAAAAGAGATCATCGATGATTCAGTAAAAGAGAACATGAGAGATATGATCGATTTTATAAGAAGCGGACGGTACGGACGTGACGTAATATTAGAACAGAGAACAAATATGAACCAACTAAAGAGATACAGGGAACTTGAAAAGGATGAGCTAATAGAGGTAGTAGGTAAAAAATTAAGGGGTATGATGAAGAGAGGAAAGGAATAAACGATGTCGAGATCGATGTATAGTTATGTAAGCAGTGCATGGAACAAGCCGAAAGATACCTATGTCAAAGATGTCCAGTGGGTAAGACTTCAAAAATGGAGAAGGGAGCCTGCTGTAGTAGCAATAGAGCACCCCACGCGGATAGATAGGGCAAGGTCTCTCGGTTATAAAGCAAAACAGGGTATCGTCGTTGCGCGAGTTAGGGTTAGACGTGGTGGTCTCGGAAAATCAAGATTTTATCGTCGTAGAAGGACGAAGAGGATGGGGGTTAATAAGAAGACGATGGGTAAGAGTATCCAGAGAATTGCCGAGGAAAGAGCCGCACGGAAATTCCCTAATCTAGAAGTGTTAAATAGTTACTGGGTTGGAGACGATGGGTTATCCAAATGGTATGAGGTTATTATGGTAGATCCGAACCATCCTGTAATAGAATCAGATAAAAATTTGAATTGGATCTGTACACCTAAAAATAATAGGCGAGTATTTCGAGGAAAGACAAGCGCGGGTAAGAAAGGAAGAGGGTTGTCAAAAAGGGGTGTAGGCACAGAGAAAATAAGA
>DUJX01000069.1 GCA_013329575.1 Halobacteria archaeon
GCCCGCCTCGGTCGAGACCATTATCTGGGTTGATGTATTGTTAAACTCGTTCTCTGCCCCGATCCTCTCGTCCATGTTCATCCTGCCATGGATCGATGTGACAGAATAACCCCAGCCTCTCAATCTTACCACCAAGTAGTCGAGGGTATCTTTGAACTCGGTGAAGATTAGAAGTTTCGCGCTGGTATCGATCTCCATAACCCGTCTAAGCTCGTTCAGTTTTGTCTCTACTTCTCTCTTCTCAACCGCTCGTGCGAGGTTTACCAGCCTGTCGAGAGTCTCTATCTCTTCCTTAAGCTCTTCCCGTGTAGCGGCAGACGTTAGCCTCTCCAATATATCGTCCTCCAGATCCCATCGATCTTTCTCTTCGAGGTCTTCCATATCATCCTCATCAAACTCGGTATCCTCTCGTATCATCTGCCATTTTTCATATATCTCGCCGAGTCGGTTACGTCTCCGTTCAAGAGATTTTTTGACCGAATAAACGCTGGACGCCAGACGACGCTGAAGTATCGTCATTGCGAACGTAACGTTTCTCTTATCTTTTGACAACGCTTTATTAAACTGGGTTTTGACGTAATTTGTCACCTCGATATACAGGTTTTTTTCATCGTTAGACAGGTTGTATGATATGGTCTCGACCACCCGCGGTGGAAAGATCGGCCTTCCATCAAAATCTTTTAAATCCTCTTTTAATCTTCTAAGAATCAACGGGTTGTCTTTGCTTTGTATAGATTCCGAGAGCATCTCGGTATTGGCAAAAAACCCCGGTTCAAGAAGGTTAAGCAACAGACGAAAGTTTTCAGGATCTCCGCTATGCGGAGTAGCCGTAAGAAACAGGATGTTGTTGGATATATTGGATACAAGTTCTCCGAGAGTATATCGCCTGGTCTTCTCGGTCTTCTTTCCATACTTATAGGCAGACATCTTGTGCGCCTCGTCTACTATGCAGAGGTCCCATTTTGTAGCACTGAGCGCCTCTTTGACATCGTCCCGTTTGGCAAAATCCATCGAGATTATAATGTTCTTCCTCTCGTTGAATATATTCAGCCCCCACGAGGCGTTTATAATGCCACGGTCAACGACCGAGAAGTTCTCCTGAAACCTGTCTTTCAGTTCTCTACGCCATTGTTCTTTAAGATGACCCGGCACGACGATTAATGTCTTGTCTACCAGCCCACGATATTTGAGTTCTTTTAGTAACAGCCCAGCCATTATCGTCTTTCCTGCGCCCGGATCGTCCGCCAGAAGAAACCTTATCCTCGGCTTTTTTAAGATATGATGATAGACAGCGTCTATCTGATGCGGTAAAGGATCGATCTGTGATACGGTCACGGCACACAACGGATCGAATTGAAAACTGTTTTTTATCCGTTCCGACTCTAAAAAGAGAAAGACATCATTTCCATCGTCAGAAAAGAGATTTTCGGTCCGTCTTAAGATTTTAACCTTATCAAGATCGTCCTTTGTAAGGATCGAATTGTAATATTTATTGGTATTGCAGCCTATGCCTTCTATCCTGACTCGGTTCTCTCCATACTCTTTAATATCTATAACTCTTATCTTATCCGGCCAGAAGAACCCCTCTAATATGCTACCCTTCGTTATCTCTTCCATCTGTTTTTGCCCCTAAATATGATTATACTTTGTTTATCGTATAATTAGTATTGTTATTAACGTTATCTCTTTCTATTACGAATATTTGAGAGTATTCTGACTTTCATCGCGTCTTCTTTAACTCTATATTCCAAAAAATCAAGATTTTATCGATCTTACGATCTTATTACGTCTTATGAATATGAGATAAAAATTCTAAAACTTAGAAAATTGGTTTAATCTGTCTTAAAGCTTAAAGCCATCTTCTGGTCTTGCTATACAGAATCTACAGAGAGCAAAAAGATCATCCTTATGATTTTCTTTTACTGGGCAATAATATGATCCATTCCGTTCGTAAATCTTTTTACCCGCTGGAAACGGGATAGTCAGCGGATGAATCGGTATCTTCTTTATGATAGAATAGATAACCGTGATAAGCAGCATTTTTTTCAAAACAGGATCATCGCATACTCCCGTAGTACTATCAAAAAAAGAGATCAGATCATCGGGCAAACCCGGCATATTATCGTCATTTAAGACATCAAAAACGTTTTGAAGATCGTTTTGAAGATTTAAATTTCTAAACCCCATCCAGCACGTGAAAAAATGGTTCAGGCTCTCTTTTATAAACTCTTTTTTAAAACCCTCTGGAAGATACCTGCCCTCTTTCTCTAAATACGACGCCAGTTTAGAAAATTGAAATATATCGAGAGATAATGACTCGCCTTTCAATTGTTTTAAAAATTTTGGGATATCGAGTTTATAGTCAGATACCGTGGATAACATTTCTGCGTTTAAGTTGGTGTTCATGCCTCATCCACCTTATATAAAACAATTAAACTCATTGAATCGCCGCATTCAATGTTTATCAATATATTTCCATTCATTTTATCATCATAAACAAAAATAAACTAAAAAAGAAAATGCCCTGGCCCGGACTTGAACCGGGGACACCCAGGTCTTCAGCCTGGTGCTCTCCCAACTGAGCTACCAGGGCATTTTTCGCACCGGCGATGGGCTCGCGGAGATTTGAACTCCGGACCTCCGCCATGTCAAGGCGACG
>DUJX01000063.1 GCA_013329575.1 Halobacteria archaeon
AGGAGATTCACCCAACCACTATCTCCAAAGGATTTAATTTAGCATTAAAGGAGACAAAGAGGGTATTAAATGATATAGCAGGAGATGTATCGAGGGATGATAAAGATTTATTGAAAAAGATGGCATTAACATCCCTTGCCGGTAGAGGAACAGAAGATCACGATAAAATAGCAGATTTATGTGTTGATGCGGTCATATCCATATCCGAAGAAAATAACGGTAAAACCGTCGCAGATATCGATCTTATCAATGTAGTAAAGAAGGTCGGTGGAAAGGTTGACGATTCTAAATTAATAAACGGTATGATCATAGATAAAGAAAGAGTCAGTTACAGAATGCCGAAAAAGGTTGAAAATGCAAAGATAGCCCTTTTGAATGATTCAATAGAGATGAAAAAGACTGAGTTCTCTGCTGAGATCCAGATAAAATCACCTGAACAGATGCAGGCGTTCCTCGATGAGGAGGAAAAAATATTAAAAAAGATGGTCGACAAGATCGTCTCATCTGGTGCCAACGTTTTGTTCTGCCAGAAAGGCATAGACGATCTCGCGCAATATTATCTGGCAAAAGAGAAGATATTGGCAGTTCGACGCGTGAAGAAGAGCGATATGGATAAACTGGCAAAGGCTACCGGCGCAAAAATTATTACAAAGCTTGAAGATATAACCGAAGATGACTTAGGTTACGCTGGATTGGTAGAGGAGAGAAAGGAATCAGGAGAAGAATTAATCTTTGTTGAAGATTGTAAAAATCCAAAAGCGGTCTCGCTCTTATTGAAAGGAGGGTCTGAACACGTTGTAGACGAGCTTGAAAGAGGGGTACATGACGCATTGAGAGTTATCGGTATAACAATAGAGGATAAGAAATTCTTGCCGGGCGGCGGAGCTACCGAGACCGAGCTCTCTTTGAAATTGAAAGAGTACGCNNAGGTTATACCCAGAACTCTGGCAGAAAATGCCGGGCTTGACCCGATAGACGCTCTTGTTGAACTTAGGAAGGCACATCAGGAGGGAAAAAAGACATACGGTCTAAATTTAGATACAGGTAAACCGATAGATATGGCCGAAAAAGGTGTCATTGAGCCGATAAGAGGAAAATCTCAAGCTTTGAGCTCTGCAGTAGAAGTAACAACTATGATACTATCCATCGATGATGTGATCGCTGCTAAAGCGTCTCCTGCTGGTGGTGCTGGGGCGGGTGCCGGTGGAATGCCAACCGGAGAAGATGAAGAGTGATATTAACTCACTCTTCCATAAACTATTTTAATTACTTTTTTATAAAGTATAGACGATGTGGAAATTATCAGATCTGCTGGTCGAGCTAGATAAGATATTAAGACAGATGTTGGAATGGATAGAAGATGATGATTTGGAGATAGACGGGTTTACGCTTGATGTTAAGCCCGATCGGATCGATATAAAGTTTGGAGATGCAGATAATGATGGAGAGTATCCGGATTCGCCATTATTAGAGGTTTTTGAGAACGATGATCATATCTATCTTCTTGCAGAAGTACCTGGATTAGGAATAGACGATATAAGGATAAAACCCATGGAAGATGGTGTAAAAATAGATACTAAGGACGGATCAATATCAGAGGTGATCTGCTTCCCTTACAAATTAGAGCCATCTTTTGAGAATGTGTCTATTATAAACGGCGTGTTAGAGGTAACATTTAGGAAAGATAAGTATAACGAAGATTCATCCGTGTAAAATACTTTTAATAAAGGGCTGATCAGATTGAGATGGACGAGAATGGTTCTCGATGGATCGGTTCTCATAATCGGTTAGCTTTTTTTACCGTATGAATGTATCTTATTTTATATTCGTTGTCATCATCTCTTGATAACCTTTAAAAGTTCGTATATGTTTGCGTCGGTCTTTATTCCCGTACCCATAAAATGGGTTCTTGACGCATTATATCCCGCCGATACTAGGTTAGAAATGACAGACCGGATGGGTTCTAATTTAATCTTGTGAACTTTTGCAATAGAATGATAATCGTAGAAACCTGGTACTAATAATTCATCCTTACAAAATTCCAAAAGTTTTCTCGATTCTCTATCGGTATTAAGTCTTATATGATCTATCTCTTGTAACATCCGTCCGATTATCTCTTTATCATGTAATTCACCTATCCATAATGGACCAATAGCATACATTCTTCCACCACAGTACGGACACACGTTTTCAGGAGAAGAGACGATACCATAAGAAAAATCACGATTCAGACAGTTTTTACAATACAGAATAAAGCCCATTTTATCATTTAACATACTGTTTACCTTTTCTTTACCTTTAACTATCTGTAAATAAGTCCGGATATAATGCCTGGTACAATGGGAGAATAAAGGTTCTATAGATTTCACATAAACGGATGATATTCTTGCTATTGCTCCTATGAGTATTCTTACACCAATCTCAGGATAAAAATCGGTCATAAAAGCCTTTGCAAAGTATTTTCTAAGGCAAGACGGGGGATGAGAACCTACTAATGATGCTGTATCCGTTGCTGTTATACATAAAAATTTTTTTGCAGAATAACATGCATCATCTATAAACGAGATAGGAGACCCAAAAGGGTCTATATCTACTATATCAAAACTTTCTTCTGCAAGTAAGACTTTTGCATTGCCACATCTAATATCTACATTTAAATTGTTCAGTTCTGCATTCTTCTTCATCACTTCGTAAGCCAAGTTGCTTACATCATTCATAGTAACGTTTAAACCGACCTCGTTCGCCACTCTTACACCCCTAGCACCAGTACCAGCCAAGGCATCTAAAAAAGTATATCTCTCTTTTGATACCGCCTTTAAGAATAGAATAGACAAATCCCTATTTAGTTCCATAAACGGGTTGTAAAAGACAGAATCAGACGATTTTTTTGTCTTCGTATTATAAGGCAACCAGATATTTGTTGTACCTTCTATAACGATATTACCATCGAGATATCGCATTTTAAAACAAGATCATCTTTAAAAAATAATAAAATAAATAAAAAAAGGAACAGATTGTTATTAAATATTAGATTTAGTCTATATTTTTTCTGCGGCTAGTCGTATATCTTCTCTCTTTATGGTCTTTCTTCCGGCATGTTTTGCTAATTTTACAGCTTCCGTCGATATCTTTGATCCATACTCTTCGAGAGTCCTTGCAAGTTCTTTTTTTGCCTCTTCGCTTATTCTCTCTGCTCCACTTTTTTTAACGATTCTTTCTATTGGTGCAATTGGAAGTTCTAATCCTAACATTTTTTATTCCTCCTTTTCTTTTTTAAATAACGAACGACAGGTACCAATACAAGATATTACGTTTCTATCATTAACCATTTTGATTATAATACTATATAAACTTTTTTATATAATTAAGAGAGAATCTACCTTAAAACATTAAATATAGGTATAACCTTCTCTAAAAACATAATATCTCTAATCAAATGAAGATTCAATTATAATAGATAAAAAATATTCACATGTACAAGAGTAGAAACTTTTTAATAATGTTATACCATTTAAAGATAAATTATGAACATAATTTTGTTAGGACTCCCAGGCGGTGGAAAAGGAACACAAGCAAGGTTTATAACTGAAAAATTTGGCATTCCTCAAATATCTACCGGAGATATGCTTAGAGATGCGGTAACAAATAAAACAGATTTAGGATTAAAAGCAAAAGAATATATGGACGCAGGAAAATTAGTGCCGGATGATCTGGTTATAAAGATAGTCGAAGAGAGACTGAAGAGAGACGATTGTAAAGATGGATTCATACTGGATGGTTTTCCAAGGACATTACTCCAGGCAGAGGCGTTAGACAAGATATTAACCCGGATGAGTAAAAAGATAGATTACGTAATCAACATAGATGTACCGGCGGAAGATATCGTAAAAAGATTAACCAGTAGAAGAATCTGTAAAAAATGCGGTAATATATACAATTTATTATCTAATCCTCCAAAAATAGATGGAAAATGTGATATCTGCGGAGGAGAATTATATCAAAGGGAAGATGATAAAGAAGAGACCGTACGACGACGGTTGCAAGTATATAAAGAGGATACAGAACCTTTAATAATGTATTATAAAAGTAAAGGGGTACTAAAAACAATAGATGGCCGCAAAGATATCGATGATGTTAAAAACCTCATAGAACGTACGATATCGAAGGTTTAGTCTATCTTGAAATATACAAATTAAAGATGGTGTTATAAATAAGATAGATATGATAAGAATGGCTGGTACAAATAATAATATAATTTTTTAATCTTTATTAGTGATATAGAGATTTTTTAGCATCAATTTTTATTTTATAATAAATAATAGACAAAGTTACAGATCATTTTGGTGTTAAATTAAGACACAACGATCTAAATTACCCGATTAAACAGGAAAGAGGGTTATTAATCTTATCATTTAAAAATGTGAAAAAGATGAGTAAGGATATTATTTCATATTCGCAGGATTTTGCAGACAAAATTTTATCATCAAAACGAAAATTTACGTTGGTATCACATATAGACGCAGATGGTATCACATCTATGGCCATAATGGCACGAACATTACGACGAATAAAAATTAAGTTTAAAGGGCTATTTTTAAGGCAGTTGGATGATTTAACAATTAATAAAATCCCTAAAGACAACTCATTAAAGTTGTTTTTGGATATGGGGAGTGGACAGCAAGAACTACTCTACAATCATCAATTTGATAAGAAAGAGATCTTGATAATAGATCATCATGTCCCACGAAGTAACTATTATGACCAATTTAATTCACATATGTTTAATGAGCACAAAATAAGTGCAAGCGGTCTATGTTACCTCGTTTCTAAAAGTATAAGCAACAATTACGATCTTTCCAAACTAGCTGTGATAGGCGCGGTAGGAGATATGATGGCAAACGAGACTAATCGGTTGGAAGGGATCATGCGAGATATATTAAATGATGGTGTAAAAGAAGGAATAATAGAGGTGACAAACGATCTTTCAATTTACGGGATATCTACCCGGCCGATCCATATCATGCTGGAATATCTGGATGACCCATATGTAGACGGATTGACCGATAATGCAGTAGAATGTGTAAATCTTTTATCTAATCTTCAGATACCTATACGAGATCAAGAAGATTGGCGTGTATGGGAGGATTTAACAAAAGATGAGAAGGATAGGATCAAGTCAGCACTATCTTCGAGACTTAGTGATGAAGATTTTAACAAATTGTTAGGTGAGGAATATATCTTTAAGGATGAGAAGAGAAAAACACCTTTGAGAAATGCAAAAGAGTTTTCAACATTACTAAACGCTTGTGGCAGGTGGGTCAAGCCAAAGATTGGATTACAGGTATGTTTAGGCGATAGAGACCGTTATTATGAAGACGCTTTAATAATGCTTAAAAATCATAAAAGAGTTATAAGAGAACTCTATAACCATATCTTAGAAAAAGGCGTTGTTGAATTAGATGCCATTCAATACATAGACGTCAAAGACTATTTTCCAGATACAATAATCGGTATAGGTGCAGGAATGGTTCTATCAAAGGTTAACAGAGAGAAACCGATCATAATCATAGGAGATATAATAGGGGAAAAAGAGATCAGAAAAGTTAGTGCCCGATCGAACAAAGAACAGATTAAAAATGGTGTAAATTTACAAAAAGCTATAAATATCGTGGCAGAGTCATTTGGCGGCGGAGGCGGGGGACATAATATTGCAGCAGGTGGTTATATTCCTAAAGGACGTGAAAAAGAGTTTTTATTAAAGATCGATGAGTATATTAAAGGACAGATCATCAGCAAATAAAATTTGGACAAATTCAAAAAAATCAGATCATAATCTCTGCCTATCATTAAATGTGTTAACTGCTATATTCAGCGTTCTACCATATTGCTTAAAAACATGAATACTTGTAATTCCTCCGGCAATCAAAGTCAAATAATATGTAACAACCCGATATATGGCTATAAAGACCGCTACAATGGGTGATGCGATAAAAGTTGCATATAGAGAGAACATACTGATCTCAACAATACCGCTGCCGCCAGGAGTTAAAGGAATGAACATTAGGATGACCAAGATCGCTTGTACGGCAATGCACAGCACCCAGATGTTCCTTATCTTCAATCCCAATCCCATAAGGATTATTACAGGCAGGACAAACTCCGCAGTTCTTAGTAGGATGGTACATAAGATGCTCAGCCCTACACCCAGCTTTTTTCCATTAGCAAAATGCCATAATCCATTATTAAAATAGTCTATCTCCTGTTCTATCTTGTTTTTTATCTTCTCATTATTCTTAAAAAATCTACATAGTATGTTCTTTATTTTATCTGGTTTGAACATGCTTCCAATAATGANNTTAATCCTAAAATGAAAAGTATGCTTATAGCAACAGAAGATATGACCACTACATTCTCTGGCAATCTTCCCTTTAACAAGAATAACCCGATTGGAAGCATTATAACAAAAAAGATCAGATCTAAAAAACATTCGACGACTACCAACGCCGTAGATTTTCCTAAAGTTAAACCTTTTTGGTTTAATAGGAGTACTCTGAGCGGTTCTCCTCCACCACTTCCTGGTGTGGTCGATGCTACAAATAGACTGGATAAAGATGTAGTTATCCCGTCTAATAGCGAAATATGCCCACTTAAGGTGTTACTCAATATTTTGGTGCGAAGACCCAGCAAAAACCATACAAATGATTGGACTAAGATAGCAGAAAAGATATATTCCAGTTTAACTTGCCTAAAATAAGTAAATACACCGAGATCGATGTTAGATATCAGAAAAAAACCTGTTATCGTCGCACTTAGAAGGATAGAGATTACAAAAATCTCTTTAATCCTTTCGAGCATCTTTTTTAACAGCCGCACCATAGGTTACAGTGATAAAGATGGTGCTTTATAAACCTATTCCTGATCTTAACGCTTTCTCTTTTAATATAGTTAAATCTCGCATGTTCTCATCTGTCAATATCTGTTGCATCTTTAATCCGCAACTTCTAAGTTCTGCTTTCTTTGCCCTGCCTTTATACTCGACACACTGTGAGATAACACCACAATCACACTCGAACGGCTCGGTCAGTTTTACAATGTCGTCTGATATCACGAAAGATGGGAACGAGAGCATAGTAGAATCCCAGACGCTCATCAAACCTTCTTCACCGTAATCCTGTATCTCTAAAGTCTCCGGATCTCTCGTAACGGCTAAGACGTGTGGTGACAGATGCATGTTTCGATTTGGACAAAAATCGAGCGCCACAGTATTAGACTCACCGAAACCATAAAGATCAACTATCAACGGATCATAAACCCCAAAATGCTCTACGATCTTTTTTCTGAACTCTTCTTTATCTATTGCCTCTCCAGATAGTTTCTTCCATCCTCCTGCCAGGGCAGTAACACACAAATTTGATCCATCAGGGTCTAATTCCAATCTCTCTCCTTTCTCATCCATATACTTCATGAGCTCGTTTAATACATAGTGGAATCCCACCAAAAACATCATCTTGTTATCTTTCGTCCTTTCTTTGATTTTTTCAAGAATTTGACCCGGATCGAACCTGAATCCTTCAAGATGGAAGTCGTATGGAATCTGGAATAATTTAAAGAATGGTAAAAGTCCATAAAATGCACTTGAAAACCACGTAGAAGCCTCGTTTGGACTAGGAAGTAAAGTAGAAAAATAAATGTTGGGCAACGCATAATTGATAAGCTTTGGTAATTTTCCCTCGAATATGGGTTGCTCTTTGAGTACACGGGGAGCACCCACGTTTATTATAAAATTAACTATAACCATACCGATTCTCAATAGCGAACCATAATCTCGAGGAAGATAACTATAGTTTCCTGATGTTCCGGATGTAGTTACTACGGTATGGATTCTGTCTTTAGGTATGCTCGAGATCATCGTCTTTTTAAAAGCCTCTACCGGGATCTGTGGGACTTTTTCTAATACATCGTCTATAGAATGGATATCCCCTGGGTGAACATTACCGTAATCAGAACAATACCTTCTGTAAAACTCACAGTTGTTGTAATGATGATTAAAAGCGTATTTTATCGCCCTAAATCTCAGATCTTCCAGCTCTTTCTGATCCATATGCCATAATTCCGGTTTTGCAGAAAGTTCCCAAGTAGGATTATCCATTATTCTTCCAAGAGAAGAGATCGTCTCGAAACCATCGTTTAACAGGTCGATTACAGGTAGATTTGCTATAAACTGTCTTGCCAATTTTTTAAAACCAACATCTGTACTCATTTTTATCCTCTATGCTATATTGTTAGACCAAACAAATTATTATAAGTTGATTTATTCCTTTCTTTATTTTAATCTTATATTTAATTCTATTTATATAAATATATATCTATGTATATAGTTAATCATATACAATTAATTATGCAAATGATATTATTAGTATATCGTTTATATGCATATAGCATGATATGATTAATAATACTTTATTAAATATAAAAATACATAAACGATTATAAATATAAATCGGTCATCCGGCCTGATCGGTGATCACATTGGTATCCTCACACTTCTTCTCTTTGCTCCTTGATATCCTCTTTAATATCTCATCCTTCGTTCTAAGATCGCCTTTCTCCCAGAAGAATCTTACTCTCTTGTTTGCCAATGTAGATGCAACATTTTTAATCCGTTCTAATGCTTCATCCACATATTTTTTATCAATATCCGGTTTTTCTTCTTTTATACGCCTTTTTTCCTCTTTTACTACCTTTTCAGCACTAATCACGCGTGATAAATCGGGTCTATCTCTTTTTTTACCGAGTATCGCATCTATCGCTCGCTGCCAATTCTTAGTCCAAGGATAACCCTCTTTTATGTCTGTATGATGAACATTACTTCGCTCCACTTTTATAGCGTTCACCCAACACGCATTCTCACACGCACCACAGTATATACAGTAGTCTTCGTTAACACCCACTTTCTCCTCCTTGTTTGGAGAGACATACCATGCCTTGCTGGGACAGATA
>DUJX01000060.1 GCA_013329575.1 Halobacteria archaeon
ACAATAGGTGTAACAACGGTAGATAATCCGAGTAGGCACGGAATGATAAGGTTTGATGGTGATAAGATCATAGACTTGATTGAAAAGCCTGTTGAAAGACCACCAAGCAGTTATGGAATTGCGGGCGTGTATGTATTCGAACCATGCATCTTCGATGCAATTTTTCAGACCGAACAAGGATACAATAATGAGTATCAGTTAACAGACGCAATAAAAATCCTTGTAGAAGATGGCAAAGATGTATTTTTTAGATATATACCGTTACACATAGATGTTGGCACGATAGGTGATCTAATAAAGGCAAATAAACTGTATTATTCAAGAATAGGTGGAGAAAATGTCCAAAAGTCTGACAGTATCTGTAGTGGTTCCAGTATATAATGAGGAGAAAAATATTGGTCTTATTATCGAGATGCTTCTATCACAAAAGAGGGTTCCGGATGAGATAATAATCGTCGATGATGGATCGACCGATAAATCTGTCACGATCGTAAAAAAATACGGAGATAAAAGAATTAAATTGATCGAGATGGGTCATGAAGGAGTTAACACTGCGAGAGATAAAGGAACGATCGAGTCTCAATTCGATATAGTTATTCAGACGGATGCTGATTGCATTCCACCTGCAGACTGGATTTATAAAATTATTTTACAATTTGAGAAAGATGAAAATCTCGTAGGATTAACCGGTAACGTAAAAGATTATAAAAAAAGAACATTTGAGAATATAACTACCATTTTTGCAAATAAATTTTTTCCAGGCATGGGTACAACAACGGCATATAGAAGGGATGCATACTTTAAAACAACGGGATACAACAGAGATATTCCCATACACATGGGAGGGGATGTAGAATTTTGGACACGTTTAAATAAGGTGGGAAGATGTCTTCATGATGATTCAGTAATCATCAAGCATAACTCAGGATATAAATGGAAGATAGTAGGTCTTCTTATCTCCGGAGGGATCATCTTATTCGGTTTAACATTTTTCGGCTATTTTATATTACTTTATCTTAATTCTTAACTTTCCGATATCCTCTTTTATCTCAATCTTTAAGCCGATATAGTCTAAAAATGTCTCTATAAACATTTTAACAAAATTTTTGGACAATTCAGAGAATAAAACTAATGTAAACTCCTTGTTAGAATTTTCTACTAATTTAAAAAATCCACACGATTCCAATCTCTTAAAAAGATCTTTTGCTGTTTTTATTTTGTCAGAAAGTTGTTCTGCATGAGATAACGCTATTTTTTTATGTTGGTTCCAAAACTCCGCTTTATTGGGATGATCTTCTATAAATTTTAGAAATAATAGCCAATGATCAACATCAAGTATTACATGTTCGTTACTCGACATCATCTCTATCTGGTTCTTAACCATCTCTTTATCTTTATCTAATAAATCGCTATATTCATAATAAAACCGAATGGACCTCCTTACAAGTTCACTTTGGGATATATTCATCTCTTTGACCATATCTTCCAAGAGATTTACTGTCGGATCATCTATTGCAATAGTTATTCTATTTGGGTTCATTTTAACGTTTAGTATGTTTTATTTATTATCTGTCCTGTAATAATTCTATGATAATAAAAAGATTTATTACACCTACCGCTATAATAATATTGTTGGTATTAATCTTTTAAACAGAATCTATATTTAAATTTTTTTAAAGAGACGAACTCTTTGTATCGTAAACATTATTAGCGTTCGTATATGCAATGATATAGAAATGATAATAGAATTAATACGATTGGTATAAAAAGGTGTACCTTATTAATGAAAAAAATAGAATATAGACCGTATAGTGTTAAAAATTTGATAAAAGAGATGAAAGATACATCAGAGTTGATGATAGCTCTATCATATTACTCGATGTTATACTATAGCAAAGATATAGCGAGAGAGGTCTTACATCTCGAAGAGATCATGAACTGTTATACATACCACGTACGGATATCCGCAATATTAGGAGCCAGAAACGTAAATGAGGCAGAAGAGATGGCTGGTGTGTTACAAGTTGCCAATTCGGCGGAATTAATATCCAATGCCGCAGGAGATATAGCAAAACTGGTATTAAAAGACATGAGAATACCTAAAAGTATCATTCCTCTGCTTAAAAAAACAGAAGAGACAGTAGTACGGACGGATATTAATGAAAAATCTTCTTTGGCTGGAAAAACTTTGGGCGAGTTGAGATTAGAGACAGAGACTGGAATGAGGGTCATTGCACTAAGAAGGAAGAATAAATGGATATTTAATGCGGATAAAGATACGATGTTGTTACCAGGAGATATAATAATTGCAGAAGGACCAGATGATGGTGTTCCAATATTATACGAGCTCGCAACAGGCAATCCTTATACAGCAGATGAGATTGTAGAAGAAGGCGTGAACAGTGAAATGGATGATGCAACCGAACTTATAACGGAGATGAAGAATCTCTTTGAATTGGCCGTTAGCCTCGCATATGGAGCATTGTTATTTAACAATGAAGATTTGGCACATGAAGTACGAAAGATCGAATCCAAGATGGATGAGATGCACTATGAGTTAGAATTGCTCATACTTAGATGTGCAAAATATACGGATGATTATAACGGACTAAGATGCCTGCTTGGTTTTTCAAGCTCGGCCGAGATAATATCAGATGCCGCTAACGAGATGGTGGATATCCTTTTTAGGGATATAGGTACTCATCCTGCACTGATTCTTGCCTTAAAAGAAGCAGATGAGATAATAACCGCCGTGATCGTGGATGACGGGTCCGAGATAGATGGGAAAATGCTAGATGATCTTAATTTGGAGACAGAGATCGGCATGGATGTTATTGCTATAAGGAGAGATAATTTATGGATATTCCGTCCATCCAATTACTTCAACTTTGTACTAAAAGGCGGGGATATAATAATCGCTAAAGGAACGAGGGAGGGAGAGAAAGAGTTAAAAGAGATGAGTACTAATAAAAAAGTGGATATATGGTACGATTATTAAACTCATTCTTATCAATGTTTATCAATATCAAATATTTTTGATAAACTCATCTATCTTCCTCTTTAAAATATCGTTTATCTTCTTTCCGTCTACTTTTCCTCTAAACTCTTTCATAGCTATGCCCATAAGTGGAGATAAGGATGATTCTCTCTTATTAATCAGCAGATCTCGCTTTTCTTCCATTATTTTATCAATAAATTTTTCAACATCTGCCAAATCCACATTATCTAAACCTATAGACCGGATCGCATCCTCTACAGACTTATCAGGATTTTTTGCTAAAAATTCTAGTATCTGTGGTATTCCTTCTTTGGCAATCTCTTTTGACTGCATTATCCTAAAAAGAGATATAAAATGACTTTGGGTTAGATTTTCAACCGGAGTATTATTCCTTTTTAACTCTTGAGGTGTTATTTCAAGTGTTCGTATTATTAAGGTCGGAGGAAGATTATACATATCTACTACATCCTCAAAAAATTTGTAATTTTTCGATCTCGAGATGAGCGATGCCAATTCTTCATTCAATCGATAATCTTTGATATACCTCTCAGTTCTACGATCGATCAACTCTGGCAGGTTCTTTCGGATATCTTCTAATCTTTCTCTATCTATTTTTATAGGCTCGACATCGGTCTCAGGATACATGCGTGCAGCACCGGGCAATGGTCTCATATATTCAGATGTACCATCAGGGAGTGATCTTCTCGTCTCTTCAGGAACCCCGATCAAAGAGTAATCCGCCCGATCAATCACTGAATTAAGGGCAAAGATGGCTTTCTTCCTCTCGTCTTGCACAATAATTATTAAATCTTCTTTTTGATGGTTTACTTTCTTTTTTAACCTAATTAATCTCGTCTCGTCTATATTAGAAGAATTAAGATCGTTCTCATTCGATAATATAGCGTAAAAATTCAGATCAAATCTTTTTAATATGGTATCAAATTCTCTTTCTATATCGGGAAGATTATCAAATTTAGACAAATTTATTGCAAAAGTAGTATACCCAAAATCTCCAAAAAGATCAGAGATATCAAATATTTTCTTGTTGACGATTGCACCACGATCTTTAAGATTTTTGCTTATGTTAAGTAAGTTAATCTGTCTGATAACCTCATTTTTAGCCACTTCTTCTAAAGATCCTAGGTCCTGCACTCCTTTTATTTCTACTCTCGCACCATCCTTAATAGATATATTTACATCCTGCCTTATGGTGCCTAAACCACGCTTGACTTTTTCAGTAGATCTTAAGATCATCCCTATCCTCTCTGCAACCTCTTTTAGTTGCTCGGGTGATTTTATATCTGCCGCTGTACTGATCTCCACGAGAGGAATTCCCAACCTATCGAGAGAGTAGGTATCCTCTTTGTTAGCAGTATCGTCTATCTTCTGTGCAGCATCCTCTTCTAAACATAGAGAAGAGATCGAAACGTCTCCGAAACGGGATTCTATCTTTCCGTTGGATGATATATAAGCCGTTCTTTGAAAGCCTGACGTATTAGATCCGTCTAATACAATCTTCCTCATCGTGAATACTTTATCCACAGGATTCATATTCATAAGAAGGGATATCTCCAACGCTATATCGAGTGCTTCAATATTTAACGGGCCAGGCGGCTCCTCATCCATCTCTACCAAACAAGTGGTATCATAACCGATGTATCTTATTTTTTTCCCCTTTTTCTCTTCT
The DNA here is from genome assembly GCA_013329575.1 of Halobacteria archaeon. Lineage (GTDB taxonomy): Archaea > Halobacteriota > Methanoliparia > Methanoliparales > Methanoliparaceae > Methanoliparum > Methanoliparum sp8915u. The sequence goes on from DUJX01000060.1 coordinate 4,686, forward strand.
TCCATCGCAGCTCTGTCTTTCTCTCCTAACTCGCTCTCTGATAATCTTAGATATCTGTTAAAACTATATCTTGCATCTTTGACATCTTTTAAAACAGGTGGACACCTACAGAACAATTTTTCTGCCGTATCTAACTGCTGATGGATCTCCAAACCTGCTTTAAATCCTAACGCGTCATAATCCGGTTGCATAAATCTAACACCTTGACATTTTTAAACTAAAAATTTTTATTAAATCTTATTCACAAGTCTACTAAGTGTAAAATATTAAGGATATATTAAATAGTTCTTATAGTTTTAATAAAAAATAAATAAAAAAGATATATACTAAGATTAATACTAAGATTACAAAATGAATAATTTAATAAAAAAGATGCAAGATATTTTAAGGATTTAATGGTTATTTAAGTCTTCATCCGTCCGTCTGCCCTCGATATAACCTTTAATTTTTTGTTATCGCCTATATTCTGAGGGGCAACCGCATAACCACCAATCGGCGGAGTGCTTTTAAACTCGGGGTATGCGTTAATATCTATATCGCCCGCAACTTTGTATGCTGCCCAGACGAGCTCGCTGCAATAATATTTATCGTTCTCGATCTTTTTAGCCGACGGATAAAATATTGGAATTATAAACATCCAGTTGTAATTATACGGTAACCCGATCTTACTTTCACAAAACTTCACGGCTTTCTTCTTAACATCTTCTGTTGTATCAACCCGATAAACCTCGACATCATCGGCCGTCTTAAGTATCTTTGCACTGGTCTTCCTTACACGTGGTGCCCATGCCTCCACAATCTTGCCATCTCCAGCATAAATCGCTGTATGATACCAGTGCGCACCCGACATAAACCCTAAAATTAACTTTGTAGCAGGTCTTAATAATCCGGCAACCTCCGGCGAGTTGATCCCATGAATGTTTATAATATCACCTACTTCTAAGACGCTTAAGTCTAGATCGTTTCCAACTCCGGCGTACGTCGGTTCTTTACCAGGATTTTTGGTATAATAGGTCTTAGCGATTGCACTGATCGTATGATCAGCAAAATTATTTATCACATCTGAAATTTTTTCAATAGGTGTCTTTTCGCTCATTTTATTTTACCTCCTAATTATGGTACAGGACCAAAAATAGCCTCTAATCCATTTACAAACATATCTAATATCTCACCGAGCGGTCTGGCCACAAAATAGATAACCGGGCTTAAAAAATCTATCATACGATATATCAGCCGAAAGAACGGATCCATAAAATCTAACAGCTTACTTATCATCGGGCCTGCCAGATTAAGCACAAAATCGGAGATACCTTTGACGAATGGAACCAAAGCACTCATAATAGATGGAATACTGATCGATGACAGAATTTTTCTCAAATCTATAGATCCTAAAAGGTTATCCATCGTTTTAATAGAATTTGAGAAGATATTTATGGTAAAATTTAGCATTTCCGGAGAAATAAAGGTTTTTGCCATGTTTAGCATAGCAGGTATCAAATTCTCTGACATTTTACCGATAACATCTAAAAATATGTTCGGAGATCCCATCTTGTTGTATTCATTCATAATTAATTTTTATATTTGTTCCATATATATAATTTACGATATATCATAAAAATATATTCATTTTTAAGTTATCTCATCGATACAAAATAGGAATATCTTTAACCAAAAAGTTTAATATAGTAAAAGAAGACTTTTTAATGTGAAAAATCTTACAAAAATATCAATAATTAGTTGTCTAATATTGTTGATTATCGCGCTTCCCGGAACTGCCACGTATATAGATAATACTTCAAAATTTCCAGCAAGTACGTTATATCCATCAGAATCGGTAAATTTAGACTTTTATATACGCGATGTCTCATTAGATGAAAAGATAGAGCTTAACACCCAGTTGATAGATCCTATATGGAGCATAGAGATCAAAGATGACGGAAAAACGGTTTTACTAAGCGGTAAAGGTCCTACGTTTACGCTTCCGAAAATAGAGAGCAAGACCATCACGGTACATTTAAGTGGTAAAACGCCTGTTAGTATATCAGATAAGAATATATCGCTGATTTTCATTGTTGATAAAGAATCTGGTCGGGTAGTAGACAGCAGAGTAGCCAAAGTGTACGGAACAAGCAGCATTATTCAAATAATCTATAAAAATGATGAGACTATAAAAGATATGAAATTAACCGCAGAAATGCTTGAAAAAGACGGTGTTAATGTTACAAATATAAAAAATAACTTAAACGAGGCTAACCGGCTTAATGCAGAGGCAAATAATTTATACAGCAAAGGAGATTTTATATCTACTAAAAAGAACTTACAAAATGTCGATAAGATAATATCTGATACAAATGCGATGCTGGATAAGGCAACGGGTGTAAGACAAAGCATTATAGAAAAGGAGAAACAGGACAAAGCGAAAACACAGGCAATAATTATTTCTATAATCATCGTTATAGTATTAATTATTATAGCAATAGTATCTATTAGAAGTTACAGAAGAAAACTAGCGCCACCAAGAAGCAAATTATAGACAAAAACCAAATTTTAAAATCTTTTTTTTATTTTAATCCTTCTTATTACCTGTTTTTGCTGTAAAGATATACATCTTGTTTTTATAATTAATATTTGAATATTTTTATAAAATTATTGTTAAATAATTATAGTATTAAATTAGCGAAATATTTAAATAAAATAAAAAATATTTTGAATTATGGCCAAATATAAACATGATGCAATAGGAGCAGGTTTAGGCGCGATTGCATTGGCAATATTAGCATTTTTGTTATACATACTCGTTCCAATCACGAAAGAAGCTTTTGTAATGGTCTTCACAGGTGGTGTTTTTCTCTTATTAGTAGTCGGTGCGATAGCGCTGTTTGTTGTAGCAATAATAGTCTTAGTACAAAAGAAAGAAGATACTAAGATGGACAAAAAAACAGAGACCGATATAAAAGAGGCGTAATCGGCTCGATTTTAAATTGCAAAAAATCTAAAAAAGATTGAATAAAATAATAATATGGCGGTGGAGGAAGCATATAGAAAAGATAGGATGATATAGTTTTAGTGGTTTAGGCCGGGTAGTATACTAGTTAAATTTAAAAATTTTTTAAAAGATTGTTTTTATTTTTAATAATTAGTAAGATGATAGATAATAGGAATCTATAAATATGGTAAACAGATAAATAGTTTTAATATGAAAAGAGTCTCGTATTTGATCATCGGTGTGTTAATAGGCGTTTTGATAGGGGCAATACTCTTCGTATCTTTATTTTCAGAAGGATCTTTTTCTCTAGGAAATAATGTCGGTGTTATCTATATAGACGGACAGATAGTCGCAGGGCAAGGAGGAAACGGATACGTAGGATCGGAAGATATAATAGACCAGATCAATAAAGCATTAAATGATCGGTCCATAAAATCAATCGTCTTACGTATTAATAGCCCAGGAGGATCGCCGGCCGGTGCTCAAGAAGTCGTAGAGAAGATCAAAGATGTAAAGGAAAAGAAACCAATCGTGGTTTCTATGGCTGATACTGCCGCATCTGCTGCATATTATATAGCTCTTCCAGCAGATTATATTTATGCGTTACCAGATACTACCACAGGAAGTATCGGTGTTATATGGGTGCATAAAGACGAGAGTGATCTTATAGAGAATAGTGGATTGAACTATACCGTTGTAAAATCAGGCAAATATAAAGATATGGGTGCGAGTTGGAACAAACTGGATGGATGGGAAGAACAAGAGATGGCAAAGATAGTCGATGACTCATTTAACAGGTTTATCAGCGATGTCTCCAAATATAGAGAGATCCCTATAGCGGACGTCAAAAAAATGAGTGATGGAAGAGTTTATAGAGGGGAAGAGGCAAAAGAACTCGGATTAATCGATGATGTGGGAACGTTGGATGATGCGGTACAGATGGCAGCCAAATTGGCAAATATCGAGAAACCTTCGGTCAAATATATCAATAAAACAACGGTTACCGATAACAAAAATATCGGTGGTGGGCTCGATATAGAAAATCTATCAAATAGACTATTCTGGATCGATGGCACGTTTTTTCAATAATTTTTAAATTTAAAGTTTAAATAAGAGAGATTAGATCTAAAAGTGCCTCTCTTTGATCTTTTGCTTTTACAACACCCGAAGCCAGCAGGACACCATCTGTTCCTAGATCTATTGCCGATCGGACATCTATTCCGTTGGATATACCGGCGCCGCAAAGTACCTTTATATCAGAATCTATACTTTTAACCGAGTTTACAGTACCGGATACAACTTCTGGTTGCGCAGAAGATACAGAGACTCCTGTTCCGATCAATTCAGGCGGCTCTATAGCTACAAAATCCGGTCTTAGTTCTGCAACAGCTCTGCTGGTAGCCTCATTATTTGTACAAACGATAGATATCAGATCGAGAGAGCGTAATCTCCTTATAAGAAGATCGATATCGGCTAAAATCATTCTATGTTCAGAATGGTTTATTAAAGAACCTTTTATACCCGAATTTTTGGCAGAAATTGGCGATATCCAACCGGTATAACCTCCGGACTCGATAGGGTCTATATGTTGTGCAAGACAAGGAATGGTTACATTTTTACATATGTATGTCAGGTCTACCTGTTGAGGACAAACTACAATACTGACGCCGTTCTCTCTCGCCACTTCTTCGCAAATTTTTGCCAGATTCAAACCGTTTTCTCCAGAAGATTCCTGGTACGATTTCATGTTTAAAACGATAAGAGGAGGTTTTAGAGGCATCTACTCCACATCCAAAAACCTGCTTTCAAGCTTTTTTAACACATCTGGCAGCGTTGTGTACTCCATTTCTTCCATTGGTAGCCTGTGGGGTTCAAACGGACCGTGTCGTCTCATATAATCTGCAATATTTATCGCCTGTCTTCGTGCCAAATCGAATGCTGGATCGTTGAATAGGTCTAAAGGACCGATCAACAAGCCATTGGATATTTGAAATCCTGCTGCTGCTACCCTCGGTGGACCGTCAAACCTGGTGCATCTCGCATTATCGAAAGAGACCGGCATGATCGGACCGTTATGACTTCCTCTCATCCATCCTGCCACGAGATAAGGAAATGAGAATGGTTCTAATACCTCTCCGACAGCTGGTAGCCCGCTCTGGGCTCTTACCAATGCGACTGGGTCGTCCTTACCAACGTATTTTCCTGCTATCTGATACAATTTTTCCGTGCTCACAACGGCTACAGGCTCATCTTTTGGTAGTTTTGAGTTCTCTACTGGGTAGATGTGTTTTATAACATACCTGCTCCGAGATCCTATCAGCGCCAAGATATCGTACATCTCACTCGGGCTATGCATTATTACTTTTTTATGATTTATGATATCGATTATCTCGAATCTAAATCCATTATGCAGGCTTGGGTCTATTATTAGACCTGCCGTATTAAATGGGTCGGAAAATATCCTAAATAAAGGAAGATTGAACGATCCTGGCTCGGTTTTATCCATCATAAATACAATCAAAGGCTCGCTCTCTCGTTCTGAAAACTCCATCTCGGCAATACCAGGACCTAGTCCTCTTATGTTTCCACTAAACGCATCTTTTAATAAATCCTGACCGGCACCATATAATTTAAGTCTTTTAGCATGATCTGTGGCTTTTTTAAATATGTCCCATGCGAGTTTATGGATATTCTTGTTATCCACCCCCAATCTATGGCTTAACAATAGCTGTAGATCATCGCCTACTGCCATAACCTTATAATCAATCAGTAGATCCGATTTTTCTTTTGTCTCTTTAAGACATTCTTTAGCTATCTCGATCAGACTTGGATGTACTGAGACGTGGCCAGGGTATCCGCCGACATCTGCCTTAATCAAACTTATTGTTATCTTATCCATTATCATTCACCTTTTAAGATTAAATCTTTTAATTCAAATATTTGACTGTTTATCAAACCAAAAAAACAAAGATTTAATTAAGTTTAAAATTTTTCTATAAGAAGGATATAAAAAGATACGATAATAATTTAATACGTTGTTATCAACACTGATGAAAATAGATATTTGAGATTAATATAAAAGGTAAAAGGTGATCAATATTGAACGAAGAGGTTGACGAGATTCTGGAAAAGATAGAAGGATATTATGGATTAGTTCCTAAGATTTATCAGATCTTAGCAGAGTATCCGGAATTATTAAGAACGTATTTTGAAAAATCACATGCACTGATAGAAAATTCGTTCGATTCAGGTCTATCTTTCGAGTGTATCGAACTTTTAAACATAAGTGCCGCAGCAGCGTTAGGTGCCGAACACTGTCTTAATACACATATACAAGTATTAAAATCGCATGATGTTAAAAAAGAGAAGATCGTTAACGCTATACTCATCGGTTCGATGATCTCTGAGACTTTCTCTCTATCCAAATCATTAAGAACGTTGGACGAGGGTTATTAGTTATATTTACCTATTATTAAGATAATAAGATGTGGTTTTTAAGCCCACTTTTTTTACGATTATTTTTAATGTTCAAATCAAACATATACACAAAGACGATTTAAAACTGGATGTACTCTTTTTGCTTAAAATTTACCTTTGGAGTCCAGACCGTGGCTACACAGTTAATAACTTTAAAAACTTTCATCACGTCGTATCCCATCTCTTCAACCCATGGTTTTATAAAACTCCGTTTGTCGACGATCTCTTCTTTTAATTTTTGGTCATCGATGAACTCGGCTTTTCCAGCTATACGAACCTGTTTGCTACCATTATGGCTGACAAAACATAACTCTACGTTTGGATTTTGCTGAATCTGTCTATATATATCTTTATTGCTCCATGTTTGAAACAAGATGCCATCCTCGTCTGCACGGTACATCAGTAGCCCACGAACCCGTGGTTGGTTACCATCGATCGTTGCAATATAGCACGTAGGATTTTTGGTGATAAAATCCAGTATCTCCTTCTTGCTCGTTACTTCTCGATTCTCATTCATCGATTATCATCCCTTCTCTTATCATGATATTAAAGTCATCTAACATTAAATTTAAATTTTATCTTTTATGAATAAGGATAAGGTTTGTAACGCTCTTTTTATATA